>NZ_JBDSQY010000125.1:0-26109 GCF_039929585.1 Capsulimonas sp. | reverse complement strand
GCAAACGCGGTCTCCTGGCCGCAAAGCCGCGCCTCGGCGCGGCCGCCGCGCTGCTCGCGCTGGGCGGCCTCTTCGTCGCCATGATCAACGCCGGTCCGCACACGGGGACCGTTCAGGGACGGTGCCTGGAGCAAGTCACCGGAGCGGCCGTTCCCAAAGCTAGGGTCTGGCTCGAAAAAGAAGAAGATGCTTCCGGCGAATCATCGAGTGAAGAGGAGCGTGATGAAGTCGTGGTCAGCGCCACGGGCGATCGAGACGCGCCCTATGGCTGGGGCCAGGGAGCGGCCGCCGACGACGCCGCAGGGCAGTCCGACGCCGATGTGGACCTTTCGACGCACGCCGATAGCGACGGTAACTTCACGCTCGCCCATATCCCCGCCGGACGATACACGCTCCACGCATCGGGAACCGGGACCGAAGACGGGGAGACATCAGTGGTCGTGACCGACGAGGATGTCGCGCGCGTTTCCATCGAGCTTCCCCTCGCGGCGTCTGAAGTTAGCTTCTCCGACACCATCTCGACCTGGACGCCGGCCGAAGACATCACGCCCGGCCTGCGCGGCCAGCTCCGCGATCACAATGTCACGCTGAGCCTGGACCGAGTCGATTTGCCGAGTGTTTTGTCGCGTCGCCCCCGAATGCTTGCCGGGCCGCGCGCTGAGGACTTGGAGCCGGCCAATCTATGGCTGGGCGAGTTCACGCGCGTGCGCCAGTGGAGCCAGGAAGTGGGAAAGCGCAAGCACGGCTACTTCTATGAAGAACTGCATCTGGGCAAGCTGCCGCCCGGCATGTACCGCCTGACAGTCGGTAACAATGAGGCGAAGGGCGTGAACTGGATCGTCAGCACCCAGATCGCCATGATCCGCAAATCGTACCACGGCAAGGCGCTGGCGTATGTTTCGGATATCGAAACGGGGACGCCGACGGCGAATACCACCGTTACTCTCTATGAAGATCAGGGACTGAAACCGCCGGTGATGCGGGATCAGGAGACAACAGACCCCGACGGCGTGTGCCGGCTGAGCGGCGTGGGCGCGACGGCGGAAAGCCGGGGAATTATGGTGGCGCGAAACGGCGATTCGATCGCCCCAATCACCATGGAGCTGAATAGTCCGGGGGAATCCGGGGAGCAGCCGGGCGGAGAATCCGCAAGCACGGCGTACTCCGGAGGCGCCCTGCGCTCGTTTGTTTACACGGAGCGGCCTGTCTACCGGCCTGGACAGGCGGTGTATTTCAAAGGGATCGCCCGGTGGTTTGGCGCTCTTCAAGGCGCCGGAGGTGCCCCGGCGCCCGATGCCGAGTTTCGGCTTCCCAAAAACCAAACAGTGCGTGTGGACATTCACGACGCGCAGGATACGTTGATTGCCCATCAGGAGCTTCAGACCAACGATCTCGGTTCCTGGAACGGTAAGATCGATCTGGGCGACGAAGCGCTGACCGGCGAGTATTCGGTGCGCGCGGAGATGGGCGACCAGACGGCGGCCACGACCTTCCTTGTCGCGGCTTACCGCAAGCCCGAATACCGCGTCAAGATCACCTTCGATAAGACACGCTATGTGCGCGGCGACACGATCGACGCCACCGTCACCGCAACATACTACCACGGCGCGCCCGTCACATCGGGCTCGGTGCGGTATTACGTCATGAAGACGGAGGGAGCGTCTGGCAAAGAAAGCTTCCAATCGTATCGACGGCCGGACGATTCCGACGACTCTGGCGGCTATGGCGAGGGAAGCATTGATGGGACGGCCCGTCTGGATGACCACGGGCAGGCGCACATTCGCGTCCCGACCCAGGTCGGTGGGGTGGATGAAGGCGATCAGAGCTATGACTTCAGCGCCACCGTCTCCGATCCTTCGGACAAGACGGTCTCGGCGGACGAATCCGTCGTAGTCGGGCAGGGCGAATTTTCGCTGACGCTTACCCCGTCGCTCTACGCCTGCGCGCCAAGTACGCCTGTCACTGTGACGCTGTCCGCGCGCGGCCCTTCCGATGTTCCCATTGCCGGGCAGGCGCTCGATGTCAAGACTTACTACGAGTCCTGGGTGAACGGCAAGCGCCGCATCAAAGGCGAGAGAAAAAGTTTGCTGACGACTGATGCGCAAGGCGATGCGTCGCTGCCTCTCAGCCCGGACCAGCCAGGACTGCTCGTGACGCGTGTCGAGACGCAGGACAAACGCGGCAACGCGATCAGCGCCGAAACCAGCGTCTGGGTGGCGGGCGAAGGCGAGGATGTGTCCGCGCAATATCCCGACATGGGCGTGATCCTGGATCGCACGAAGTACAAGATCGGCGACACGGCGCGGGTACTGATCAACACGCAGAATCCGGGGCCGACCGCGCTGGTGACGGTGGAAGGCGCGACGCTTTATCAGAGCTGGATCATCCCGCTGCGCCGCCGATCCACATCGCTGGAGATCCCGGTCAGCGCCCTTTACGCGCCGGGCGTTACGGTCTCGGTTTGCTGCCTCCAGGACAAGCAATTACTGTCCGGTTCGGCGGACCTAACGATTGAAGACCAGCGGCGCGCGCTGCACGTAAAGGTCACAGGAGACCGCGCGCTTTATCATCCCGGCGATCCCGCAACGCTGACGGTTCAGACGACCGATGACGCAGGCCAGCCGCAGCCGGGGGAGGTATCCGTCGGCGTCGTGGACAGCAGTATCTATGCGATCAGCGAGGAAAACCCGCAGACCATTCTTGAGGCGCTCCAGCCGGCGCAGGGGAACGCCGTCAACACGGATTACTCCTGTGCGCCTTTATATCTCGGCGACGTGGACAAAGGCGCGATGGGGAATGTCAAGCTGCGCAGCAAGTTCCCGGACACGGCGTACTGGGCGCCGGACGTGCGCACGGATGCGTCGGGAATGGCGACAGTCCAATTCACCTTCCCGGACAATCTGACGACATGGCGCGTCACCTGCATCGGCCACACCGCCGAAACCGCAGTCGGGAAGGGGACGTGTGATCTGGTCGTGAGCAAAGACCTGTTGGTGCGTCTGGAAGCGCCCCCGTTCTTGATCGCCGGGGATCGTTCGACCGTGCTTGGAGTGGTCAACAACAATACGGCGTCGCCCGCCCAAACCCAGGTGACCCTGAATGCCTCGGGATTGCAAATGGGCGCGCCGCTCACCCAGACCATCACCGTTCCCGCGCACGGCGCGGCGCGCGCTGAGTGGCCCGTGACGGCCTCCAATCTCGGCCCGGTCACATTCAAATTGACGGCCGTCAGTCAAAATCTCAATGACGGCGTGCAGGAGACATTGACCGTACAGCCGCACGCCGCACAGGAAGCGACATGGCAGTCGGGAAGCATCGTGCGTCAGGTCTCCAAGACCGTGACGCTGGACCCGAAAGCCCTGCCGGATTCGACTATGCTGCGTGTCCGCCTGGCGCCCACCGTCAGTGGCGCCCTGCTGACGGCCTCCGATTACATCGCCGCCTATCCCTATGGCAGCGCGGAGGATACCGCGAGCATCTTGGTCGGCGACGCTGTTCTGCTTCAAGCGTCGAGCGGCGATGCGCCTGCATTCCCGATGAGCGCGAAGCGCCGCGCCGACCTTACGCGCGGCGCGCGGCGCGCGCTGCTGCGTCTCTATCGGTTCCAGAAGGACGACGGCGCCTGGGGCTGGTGGGAGACGTCCACACCCGACCTGAATACGACATCCTACGCGCTCTGGTCCATGCAGCTGGCCCAGCGCGCCGGGATCGACGTGAAGCCGAGCGCGTTGGAGGCCGCCGTCAAGGCTACCGAGCAGCTCGCAAGCGACTTCCGGGCGGCGCCGCGCGACTCCGCGTTCCTGCAATCTCCCAGCGGACTCGCCTTCGCGGCGCTGACACTGGCGAATGCGGGGATTACCAAGGAAGCCCAGGCGGACATCAAGACCCTGCAAAAGCGATGGCGGCTGCGCCCGGAGACGAAAACCTACGCCGATTTATCCGTCGTCGCCATGGCGATGCACCAATTGGGGAACCGCACCGAAGCCGCCGTCGCGATCAACGAACTCTGGTCGGGCCGAATGCGCCTTGGCCAATTGACTGCCTGGACTTACAAGCCGCATCCCAATTCCGCAGGCGCCGATCAGAACCCGCCGGACGCCTTGACGACCGTATGGGCGATGATGGCCGCGCAAACCATCACGCCGACCGACCCGCGTTTGGACGCCGTGGCGCGCTGTCTGATGGCGAACCGCACCGGCGACCACTGGGATTGTCCGAAAACCACCGCCGAAGCAATCGGCGCATTGACGGCGTATCTGGGGCAGGCGCACGAGATGCAACCGGCCTTCGACGCCACGATCCTGGTCAACGGCGCGCCTTTGTCCCCGATGCGCTTCGATCGAGCTTCGGTGGAGCAGCCGGATCGGGTGATCGAAATTCCCGCGACGCAGCTGCGGGCGGGCGACAATGACATCACTTTGACCAAAAATGGTCCTGGACGGCTCTACTATTCGCTGGAACTGCGCCAGCAGATCGCGCAGGCGTCGCCCAGGCCCGAACCGGGTTTCTGGCATCGGGTCAACGACCGCCTCTTCCATCCCGAGCGCGCCCTTCTGCCGCCCGCCGATTCCGGGTATCGAATCAAGCGCGTTCTGCTGCGCACCACCACGCGCCGTAATTTTCTATGGGAGGACACCGTTCCCGCACGCGAAACGAATTATCGGCGCGAGGATACCATGCTCGTGCGTCTGATCATCGACAGCACACGCGCCGGATCGCACCTGATCGTCGAGGAGCCGATCCCCGCCGGCTGCACGATTTCGGAAGTCTCGGGCGACCAGGCCGAATCCTGGGATAACTGGTGGGACTACACCGACGTGCGCGACAACCGCATCGTCTTTTTCATCGGCGACCTGCCGCGCGGCCGCCACGAAATCGACTACCGTCTCCGCGCTTCGTCGCCGGGTCGATACGACGTGATGCCGACATCGATCACGGGGACATTTGATCCGACGCTGCGCGCGCTGGGGAATTCGAGCCGAATCGAGGTGGGGGAATGAAGATTGGCCCTCACCCCGCCGTCCCAGATGCCCCCCGGCCCCCACGGGGGGAGCAAATCGCAGATACGCCAGCGTGTCAAAGCCTGAAATACTCGTCACGCTTTCGACAATATGTTCTGCACCCCCTGTGGGGGCCGGGGGGCATCTGGGCCGGCGATGCGGGATTACGTTCGGGAATCCGATCTGACCTCACCGCCCTCGCCCTCATCCTCGTCACAGCGTCTATCTTCTGCCTCCTCATCGGCCGCGCGCCCGCGCCGACGCGCGCGGGCGTTCTCGCTGCTTACACCACGGACCTGACCCAGCGAACGCCGCATCAGGCGTTCAACGCCCGGCGGGCGGCGGCGGCGATCGATGGGGAAGTGGTGGCGCCGGGGGCGACGTTTTCGTTCAATGGCGTTGTCAGAGGATGGAGCGCGGACCGAGGATTTTTGCGCGCGCCCGTGAGTTACAACGGAACGCTGATCGACGATTACGGCGGCGGCGTCTGTGAAACCAGCACCACGCTTTATAATGCGGCGCTGCTCGCGGGCTGTCCCGTTTTAGAGCGTCACGCGCACACGTTCTCGCCCAGCTACGCGCCTCCGGGGCGCGACGCCGCTGTTGCGTACACCACGGCGGACTTAAAATTTCGCAATCCCTATCGTACTCCCATCACGATCCATTGCAAAGCGACCGCCGGACGGCTGGTCTGCCGACTGGAAACGACTGGCGAAGCCACGCGCCGGTCGGTCGTGACCTCCCAGGTCATCAACCGGCAGCCGCCTTCCACGATGGCGGTCGAACCGGGCGCGGGCGGCCGCCGCTCCCGCTGGCGCTTGCGCGGGCGGGATGGGCTCACCGTCGCCGTTTATCGAACCTGGTATGAAAACGACAAGATGGCGGGACGGGAACTTATCTCCCAGGACAGCTACCTGCCGATTTCGCGGGTTCGATGGGAAGATCGCTAATACGACATTGTGATCGCCTGAACAGGCTGCTCCTGCTCGATATCGTAGGCCCGGCGCGCCGCGAGGATTTCGCGGCTATGGCTGTCCGCCCAGTGGACCAGTGTTTGGATCGGCTCCACGAATGTCTGCCCGAGTGGCGTCAGCGCGTATTCGACACGCGGCGGGATGGTAGGGTAGATCGTCCGCGACAGCATGCCGTTGCGCTCCAGCTTTCGCACGGTTTCCGTCAGCATCCGCTGACTGATCCCCGTGATGCGCAGTTTCAGCGCGTTGAACCGGAGCGTTTCGCCCGCCAGATTGGAAATCACCAGTACCGACCACTTGTCGCCGATCCGATCGAGAATCTCACGAACTGGACAGACATCGTCATCCGCAATCGGCGTTAAGTCCATAGTTACATGCATGTGCCTGACGCTCCTCAAACTGCCTTCTTGAATCTTCCTTCATTTTATCACATAATAGACTGAGTTACTAATAGGTACTGAAATACTCTTCAGAACGAGTAAACTCAAAGATGAACGGCAACGATTAAGGAGACACCCATGTCGAAAGCAATCCGTGTTCACAGCTATGGCGGTCCGGAAGCGCTTGTAGAAGAGGATGTGACGCTCGGCGATCCCGGTTCCGGTCAGGTACGCGTGCGCGTTCATGCAACAACGCTCAATCACTTCGACGTGATGCGCGCCTCGGGCGTCGCGAGCGCGATGTTCCCCCTACAATTTCCCTGGATTCCTGGGTCGGATCTCTCGGGGACAGTCGAGAAGATTGGCGAGGATGTGTCGGATCTGCATGTTGGGGATGAGATTTATGGCTTTCCCATCGCCGGTTCTTATGCGGAGCAGATACTCATCGATGCGTCGTCCATTGCGCTCAAGCCGAAGAACCTGAGCCATGCCGAAGCAGCGTCGATCAGCATGATCGGCCAGACGGCCTGGCAGGCGTTGGGAGCCGCCGGACTTGCGAGCGGCCAGACGATCCTGGTCCATGGGGGCGGAGGCGCTGTCGGAAGCGCCGCCATTCAGCTGGCGAAGCTGCGCGGAGCACATGTGATTTCGACCGCTTCATCCGCCGACGCCGAGTATGTGCGCAGCCTGGGCGCGGACGAAGTGCTCGATTATAAAACAGGATCGTTCGAGACGGCGGTCAAGAATGTGGATGTCGTCCTGGATACGATCGGCGGGGATACGCAGCAGAAGTCCTTTGGGGTCTTGAAGCCGGGCGGCGTTCTGGCGGCGCTGAACCAGCCTCCGTCTCAGGAAGAGGCGGCGAAGCATGGAGTGAAGGCGATCATGGTGAACGCAAACTCAAATACAAACGATCTGACGGCGCTCAAGGAGCTTCTGGAGGCGGGGCAGTTGAAAGTTCTCGTGGGGAAAACGTATCCCCTGAGCCAGGCGGCGGACGCATGGCGCGAAAGCGAGTCACAGCACGTCAAAGGCAAGGTCGTGCTGATTGTCACGCCGAATTAAGAAACTTCGTGGGAACGCAAAGCGGCCTCCGGGAGCATTCCTGGAGGCCGCTTGTGTGTTCGTTCACCTTATTGATTGTCGGTCGCCGTATTATCTACCGGCACGCGGCGAACGTGTCCGTCAGCATACAAAGTCGCCAATTGCTTGTCGGAGTAGGGTTTCGTTTCCTGCATCATCACCATGCCTTCCATGTTGTTAAGATCCCCAATGGACTTATTTGACAGCTTGGCGTTCAGCATGTAAGGTGTATTGAAGCCCGGCTGCGTGAATAGGTCGTATTTCTCATCCTTCGGAAGATATTGCGTGACGGCGGCCTTGAAATGCTCCATGCTGTCCATGGGCGGCAGTTTCTCGTCGTGGTCCTGCGCAAACTGCATACTGGCGAGACCGAGCTGCTTGAGATTGCTTTGGGAGCTGACAATGCGCGCCTTATCGCGAGCTTTCGCAAAGACAGGGAACAGGATGGCGGCGATGATGGCGATCATTGGAAGGCAGCCAACCGCGCCGATGATGGCGATCAAGGCGACTGGCGACTTTTTCGCGGCAGGAGCCGCATAGCCCGGCGAGGCAGGATAAGGAACTGGCGTGCTGAATGTCAGACCGCAGTTGGCGCATTGCATCGCGCCGGGCGTGAGCGGCGCCTGGCATTGGGTGCAGGTAAAGGCGGATGATTGCATGGTGGCTGGAACCTTCTGAATAAGTAAACGTCTGAAATCATTATACATCGAGTCTGGCTGCGCGGCGAGAGGACCTACTTACTCATGTCGTCCCAGCCACACCTCTTGATAAGTCCGCCACTCGCTTTCCTGTGTTGTGTAATCCGCGAACGGCGCCACTCCGGCAAATGCGCTCTGCTTGGTATTGGAATTGCCCAGGCCGGCGCGGACGCCGATGAGCGCCATTCGTAAATTCTCGGTGTGCGGATCGTGCGACGCGCCTCCCTTGGCGTAGGTGGGAACCCCAATGAGCACTCGGCAGTTTGGGTTCACGGCGGCCGCGTCCTGCGTAACGTGGACCACTTGCTGCGAGATGAGCCATGCGTAGACCCGGGGCGAGTAGATCCCGGAGTCATAACCCATCACCGTCATTTGATCGCAGCGCGCCGCGATCTTTTGGAAGTAGGCGTCGCTCCATCCGAGACGCTTGACAGGGATCGGTGACCAGAGCGCTGTCGCCACGGACAGAAGCTTTCCAGGCGCCATCGCCGCGCGCGTTTCCTCCAGCAGCTTGGGGAGATCGGGATCGCCGTCATTGCAGATCTCGTAATCCCACTGCACCCCGTCGAACCCGCACGTTTCCGTCAGCCAGACCGCCTCCTTCACCATCGCCGCGCGCACGTCGGCGCGCGATAGATCGACCTTGCCCATGCCATGCGAATTGCCCGCATAGATCCACGCCACCACCCGAACTCCGGGCGAACGCTTGTGAATCTCCGATGTGACGCGCTTGGCGCGGTCGGGGTAGCGATAGTGCAGCCGCCCATCGGCGTCGATCCCGCGCACATGGAAGTAGGCGTCCCGAATGCGCTCATTTTTGAGACGCTGCGCCAGCGCGTCGTAATCGTGCGCGCCGCCGAAGTACCAGGTGTAGCGCAGCCACAGTCCGTTGTCCTGCGCGGTCGGCGTGGGGCCGGGCGGCTGCGCGAGCATCGGATAGAAGACGATATCGGCAATGATGAGCAGTACGATGGCCGCGACGGCGAGTAAGACGCGTTTGCGCCGCTTGGTGGGTGTAAACTTCATTTCGATGTTGAGACGGCCATAGCGCTGGAGGACGTCGGACGCCAGTTTTGTGTCCGATGGGTCCATGAATTTTGTGCAAGCTTGTTCTAGTGCATACAGCTATTCGTCGGAGTATGGTTCCTTCATGAATAAGGGCGAACCCAGGACGTCACTCGGCGGATGGAGCTAACGTCCTCCACAGAAGGCTTCGCAATTCACGTATTTCTATGCCAAATGATTTGGGGAGTGAGATGGGAACTTGCACTGACCTCATAACGTTCGACGAATATAGCGGCGCCTTTGGAGCACTCCGACGTCAATGACGATTTCGGTTTGCGTGATGTCGCCAAAAGGAGATCAAATATGGAGACGGATCAGAGGATTTTGCCTGGGGATGGTCAGGAAACGGTCTGGGACTACCCACGACCGCCACGTATTGAGCGCTCGGGCGCGCATGTCGAAGTCGTGTTCGGCGGCGTCACGATCGCCGATAGCCACGCGGCGTGGCGTATTCTGGAAACCAGCCATCCACCGGTCTACTATATCCCAGCCGCCGATGTGAAGACCGAGTTCTTGTCGTCTGTTGCGCTGCAAACATTTTGCGAATGGAAGGGTGTGGCGTGTTACTGGACTGTCGCGGCGGGCGGGAAGATCGCCCATAACGCTGCCTGGTCCTATCCCGACCCCACGGATGAATACGCGGCGCTCAAAGACTGTTTCGCGTTTTATCCCAGCAAAATGGACGAATGCCGTATTGACGGAGAGGTCGTCACGCCGCAGGCGGGCGATTTTTATGGTGGGTGGATCACGCGGAACATCATCGGACCGTTCAAGGAATAACGCGTCGTACCGAGGCGTTATCCCAGCAGCGAACCAACGTCTTCTTTCGTGAGCGATTTGAAGAACCCGCCTTCGGTGGCGATGAGTTGTTCGGCGAGGGCGCGCTTGCGGTCTTGCAGTTCCAAGATCTTCTCTTCGACGGTGTCGCGGGTGATGAGTTTGTAGACGAACACGGGCTTGGTCTGGCCGATGCGGTGTGTGCGGTCGGTGGCCTGGCGTTCGACGGCGGGGTTCCACCAGGGGTCGATGTGGATCACGTAGTCGGCGGCGGTCAGATTGAGGCCGGTGCCGCCGGCTTTGAGACTGATCAGGAAGAATGGGATCTGGTCGTCGGCCTGGAAGGTGTCGACGCGCGCTTGCCGATCCTTGGTCTTGCCGTCGAGATACATGTAGGGGATGTCTCTCTCTTCCAGCGCCGTGCGCACCAGGGTGAGCATCTTCACGAACTGGGAGAAGATCAGCGCTTTGTGGCCCTCGGAGCGCAGGGTTTCCAGGGTTTCGATGAGCAGATCGAACTTGGCGGAATCGATTGGGGAGTCGGCTTCGATCAGACGCGGGTGGTTGGCGATCTGGCGAAGGCGCAGCAGGGCTTCCAGCACGCGCATGCGGGCGCTGTTCATGCCGCCGGTGTCGATCAACTGTAAGAGCTCATCGCGGAACTTGTCTCGTGTGTCGTTGTAGAGCTTGCGCTGGGCGGGCTCCATCTCGGCGGTGAGGATACGCTCGGTGCGCGGCGGCAGTTCGGTTGCTACTTGATCCTTGGTGCGGCGCAGGATGAACGGGAAGACCATCTTGCGCAGCAGCTCCGCGCTGCGCTCGTCTTGTTTGCGCTCGATGGCGTTCGCGAACTGATCTCGGAAATATTCGAAGCTTCCCAGCAGACCGGGGTTCAAGAAGGCGAACTGCGACCAGAGTTCGACCGTGGAGTTTTCGACGGGCGTTCCCGTCAGCGTCAGCTTATGATCGGCTTTGAGCAGACGCGCGGACTTGGCGGTCTGCGAGGCCGGGTTTTTGATCGCCTGAGCTTCGTCCAGCACGACATAATGGAATTTGTACTTGCGCAGAAACTCGATGTCGCGCATCATCACGCCGTAGGTTGTGAGGATAATATCGTATTCGTCAAACTCGTGCGTGTTTTTGGTGCGGCTGTTTTCGCTGTGCATCAGCACGCGCAGGCCCGGCGTGAATTTGGTCGCCTCGCGCTCCCAGTTGAACAGGAGTGAGCGTGGGAGGACGATCAGGCTTGCCGCCTCGGCGTGGCCGCTTTCGCCAAGCGACTGCAAAAACGTAAGCGCCTGGACGGTCTTGCCGATGCCCATGTCGTCGGCGAGGCAGCCGCCCAGTTCGTAATCGTGCAGGAAGTGCAGCCAGTCGTAGCCGTGCTTTTGATAGGGGCGCAGCTCGCCTTCGAATCCTTTGGGCAAATCGCGCGGTTTGATTTCGGCAAAGGCGCGCAGCCGCTCTCGGCGGGCATTAAATTCGACATCCGTCTGGACCGTCGCTTCGTCCTCTTCCAAAAGCTGATCGATCAGTGCGATATGGTCGTTGCCGACACGCAGGCCATTTTCCGTCGTTTCGGCAAAGGCGAAGAGATGCTTGTAGCGCTCCAGCCAGTCCTCGGGGATCGCGCCGATGGAGCCGTCGGCGAGCTTGATATATTTCTCGCGACGCTTCATGGCCTGACGGATCGCCGCGAGCGGGACTTCCTGGTCGCCGAACTGCGCCACGGCTTTGACGTCGAACCAGTCGATACCGGACGATACGGAGAAGTTCATCGTCGGACGGTTGCGATTGATGCGGGCCGACGTCAGATGCTCCTCACCATACACATCAAACCCGGCCTCGGCGAGCCGTGGGACATGGTGCAGGAGAAAATCCACTGGCTCGACCTTGGCGCGCAGCAGGAACATGTCCGTGCTGGGACCGCGTTTCAGGCCATGCTTGGACATCATCTGCCAGTACGCTTCCTCCATGTCTTTATCGCGGTGAATACGGACGATGGTCGATTCGCCTGGCTTGCGTCGCGTGGCGGTCGGTCCTGGTTCTCCCGAGACAATCTCATGCTCGCCGTAGCCAAAGCGCAGCTGGGCGCGCATCTCGCCCTCTTCCTCGTTCAGATACAGACGCGGGGTGGGCGGCGCGGTGTAATCTTCCCATGACACCAGATCTCCGCGCACGCGAACCTGCTCGGTCAGCTGGGGCAGATAGGCGTCGAAGAAGCGGTCTTTCTCGGATTCGGGAATGAAGATCGGCTTTTCGCGCGTCGCGTTCATCAGGCCGATGAGGGCGTCGCTGGTTCCCGTCACGGGGTAGACTTCATCGCCTTCGAGCAGCCAGAGCGGCTCGTTATGAACGATCACATGCTTCTTGAGATTGAATGGCTCGGGCCGATCGTCGCGCGTGATGACGGGCTGGATCTCCAGACCTTCCTTGGCGGCGTGCAGCTCCAGCTCCGCCATCGCCGGCTCGGTTTGAACTCGAAGCGACTTTTGCAGCGGGTCGGCTTCCGTACCCCGGAACACGAGGCTGTCGGCGAGCAAAGGGAAGATCCGGTCCAGGGCAAGCGGCTTCGCGTTGTAGTAATAGTAGTAGGTATATTGCTCGTTCATTCCGAGCAGCTGGGCCACTAAAATGCTGCTGGGCGTCGCATTCAAATAGCGCGCCGTTGCGTTGATATTCTTGATCGGGCTCGCTTTTTTGGAAAGCCCCAGCGCCTTGACCTGCGCCGCGACGGCGGCCCGATTATCCAGATCGATCCCATTAAAATTGCTGGCGGGAACGCTGTACGCCGCGACGGTCCAGTCCATGCGCCGCGCCTGCAAGCTGAAGATCAAAATCGACTGCGTAATCCGCGTCTTCTTCGCCGGTTTGAGCGCCATCGCGTCGGACAGCGCCATTTCCCACTGCCCGGCCTTTTCCTTCTCAAAGTGCTGGGCGAGAAACAGCGCCGCCGCGACCTTATGCTTGCAGATCGTCTTGGTATAGTCACGCGCGACCGGACATTCACAGTCGAAAAACGTCTTGCCCTCGTCCACCCAGACACACACTTCATAAGGCTCCGGCAGGGAGCCATCGACATACAAGACAGCCTCAGTGCTGTCGATATGCGATAACTGGACGTGGTCGTTGTTGAAGTACGTCAGGCCGCGCCGGTAGGATTCAGGATCGGGCGAGCCGGCGAGGCGGCCGGGGCTGAGGCTTTCGAGGTTGAGGGTTTCGGTGGGCATGGGTTTGTCTTGGGGCGATGGTTTCAGTTGTCCAGACAGCCATTCTATCGGCATTGCAAGTTCCTAATAGTGTGGTTTTCGTATTGTGTGCGGCGAGGGACAAAGAGCCCGGCGGTTGAAACCGCGCCTGACAAGAGCGCGGAAGTCCCCCTTCGGGGACTACAAAATCCGAGGCGGTATCGCGGAATATTTGATATTCTTTGACACGTGATCGCCTCCGATGATGTAACCCACGCAGGTGGGCTTCTGCGCTCTTGCAGGCGCGGTTTCAACCGCCGGCCTCTAATGGCGTTCGCTGAGTGAAGCGATCCACGACGGGATTTACCCCGCCTTTTCGTCCTACTTATCTTCCTTCTTCGGCGGCCGCTTGATCGTCAGGCCCAGTTCGCGCAGCGCTTTTTCCTCGACTTCGGACGGGGCGTCCATCATCGGGTCGTAGCCGCCGCCGGCCTTCGGGAAGGCGATGACTTCGCGGATGCTGTCGTCGTCGGTAAGCAGCGTGATCAGGCGGTCGAGGCCCGGCGCGATGCCGCCGTGGGGCGGGGCGCCGAAGTCGAAGGCGTCGAGCATGTGGCCGAACTTCGCGGTGATCTGCTCGTCGGTGTTACCCAGCATCTTGAAGATGCGCTCCTGGATGTCGCGCTTGTGGATACGGATCGAGCCAGAAGCCGACTCCTGGCCGTTGCAGACCAAGTCGTAGCAGTAGGCGCGGCAGATGGCGGGATCGCTCTCCAGCAAGTCCAGATGCTCTTCATGCGGCATCGCGAACGGGTTGTGCGCGAAGGTCCACTTCTTCTCATCCTCATCCCACTCGAAGACCGGGAAGTCGGTGACCCAGCCGAAGGCGAGCGTGTTCTTGTCCGCGAGGCCCTTGCGCGCGGCGATCTCGCGGCGCAGGCGGTCCAGGACTTTGGCGACCACGGCGGGCTTGTCCGCCGAGAAGGCGACCATGTCGCCCGGCTTCGCTTCGGCGAGCGCGAGCAGTCCGTCGATCTCTTCTTGCTTTAAGAATTTGGCGATCGGGGATTTCACGCCTTCTTCCGTCACCATCAGATAGGCAAGGCCCTTGGCGCCGAAGTCCTTGGCAAGCTGCGTGAGATCGTCGATCTCCTTGCGGGACAGCGCCGCGCCGCCTGGGTAAAGAATCAGCTTGACCTGGCCGCCGCTGTCCAAGGCGCCGCGGAACACGACGAACTCCGAATCCTTGAGGACTTCGGCGCAGTCTTTCAGTTCCAGGCCATATCGCAGGTCGGGCTTGTCCGAGCCGTAACGCGCAATCGCCTCATCATAAGTCAGGCGCGTGAAGGGCTTGGTGATCGTCTTCGTCGAATTCGTCTCGACGATGTGGATCATCAGCGATTCGATCAGCTCCAAGATGTCGTCCTGAGTAACGTACGACATTTCTAAGTCAAGCTGAGTAAATTCGGGCTGACGGTCGGCGCGCTGGGCTTCGTCTCGGAAGCATTTCGCGATCTGGAAGTAGCGCTCGAAGCCCGCCACCATGAGAAGCTGCTTGAACTGCTGCGGCGCCTGGGGCAAGGCGTAAAACAGGCCCGGCTCCAGGCGATAAGGGACTAAGTAGTCGCGCGCGCCTTCGGGCGACGACTTGGTCATGATCGGCGTTTCGACTTCGATGAAGTCGCGGCCGTACATGAACTCTCGGATCGTGCGGATCACGTCGTGGCGCAGCCGCATCTTCTCGTACATCTTCGGGCGCCGGAGGTCGAGATACCGGTACTTCAGGCGCACCATCTCGTCGACTTCCTTGCCCTCTTTGTCCTCGGAGATCGGGAACGGCGGCGTCTTGGACGGGTTCAGCAGCTCGATCGTCTGTGCGACGACCTCCACCGTACCCGTCTTCAGATTGGCGTTTTCCGTCCCTTCCGGACGGAGCCGCACGGGGCCGGTGATGCTGACGCAAAACTCCGAGCGCAGCTTCTCCGCGACGGCCAGGGCGTCCGCCGCCTGGCTGCCGTCTACCGTCACTTGAACGATCCCCGTCCGGTCACGCACGTCCAGAAACGCGATGCCGCCCTGATCGCGATTGCGGTTGATCCAGCCGTTCACGGTGACGACTTGGCCCACCTGTTCTTCCGACACTTCGCCGCATGACACTGTCCGTTTTGAAAACGCCACTACCCATCCTCCTCCGCCCGCCATTGGTCGTGCAAATATCGCTCTAGTATACCTGAAGCGCGTTCCTAATCCAAAAAACGCCTGCGCTTCGTGCTCGCCCGTCACGACAGTCACTGTGAATCCGGCTGGAGTTTTTTCCTCAAAACGCCGACAATAATCACAGGTAAAGACGCGGCCCAGAATATTTTTTGCGCCGCATCGCCAGTCATGGAAGTTATGAACCAGTTAGAGAAACATCGACGGACTTTATGCAGAGCGCGCCATCCCCGGCGTTCTGAAGCCTCACGTTTGGCTGGGAAGGCACAGCCGGGCGCGTTGGACCTGGCGCGTTTTCGGACGTTTGCGGATGCCTCGCAGGACGCGATGGTAATCAGCGACCAGGGGCGGATTGTCGATGTCAACCGTCACTTCGTCAAAATTGTCGGCTATAAGCGAGTGGAATTTGTCGGCCGTTCCGGGTTCGATCTGATTGCGCCGGAAGACCGGGATTTGGTGGCGAGTAAAATCCACGCCGGCGATGAACGCCCGTATGAAGCGCGGATGCTCCGCAAGGACGGCTCTACCTTCGACGCCGAGCTGCGTGGGAGAATGATCCAGTATCGTGGGCGCCGCATGCGGGTGACAACGATCCGTGATATCAGCGAACGCCGTCTGGCCGAGGAGCAGATCAAGCTTCAGGCGCAGCAAATCCAGGACTACAACATTGTTTTGGAATACAAAAACCTGGAATTGGAGACGCGTGTCGAAGAGCGTACGCGCGATCTGCAAAATCTTTACACGGAGCTCCAAGGGCGCGAGGCCCAATATCGTTTTCTGGCGGACATGATGCCGCAGATCGTGTGGACGGCGCGCACGGATGGTTCTTTGGATTATTTCAGCCAGCGCTGGTACGACTACAGCGGCATGACGTTCGAAGAAACCAAGGAATGGGGCTGGGGGCTGACGCTGCATGCCGACGACGCCGAAAATTGCATGGAGTACTGGCTGCGCTGTATTCGAACCGGAGACGCTTACGATACTGAAGTTCGCCTAAAGCGCGCTTCAGACGGACAGTATCGCTGGCACCTGACGCGCGCTTACCCGTTCCGGGGAGAAGACGGCGCAATCCTCTACTGGGTTGGCACTTGCACCGATATCGACGATTACAAGAAGTCGGAGGAAAAGCTGCTCCGAACGCACGATGAGCTGGAGCTGCGCGTGCATGACCGCACGGTGGAGCTTGCGGCGATCAATCAAGAGCTGCACGAGGAGATCGCGGAACGCCGGCGAGTTGAGCTGGTGCTGAACGATGACGCCGAGCGCTCGGCCTCGGTGATCGAGACGCAATATGAGATTGCAACGGCGGACTTCGAGCTGGACGGAACGCTCAATCTTATTGTCGCCCGCACCATGGATCTGACAAGGGCGCACGGCGCCGTGGTCGAATTAGTCGAGGGAGACGAATTGGTTTACCGCGCCGCGTGCGGCGCGATCGCGAACAATGTCGGGCTGCGCTTGAATATGGGAGACAGTCTGTCCGGGAGATGTGTTCGCGAGGATCGTGCGCTCTGGTGCGATGACGCCATGACCGATCCGCGGGTGAACGCCGAAGCCTGCCGTAAAATGAATATCCGCTCCTTGATCGTTGTTCCACTGCATCGGGACCGCGACGCAATCGGTGTGCTCAAAGCGACTTCCGTCGATCCGAGCGCCTTCAACACGCGGGACTTGCAGACCCTGCAATTGATGGCGGGGTTGATGGGCGCGGCGATCGTTCGCGTTTCGGACTATGAAGAAAAACAGGCGCTTCTGGCCGGGCAGACACAGGCTCTCCAAGACCTGGAGGCGACGGCGGACCGTCTGCGCGCTCAGACCGATGAATTGACCGTGGCGCGTAATCTGGCGCTGGCTTCGACCCGGGCCAAATCCGAGTTCCTCGCCAATATGAGCCATGAGATCCGCACTCCCATGAACGGCGTGATCGGAATGACGGGCCTCTTGCTGGACACGCCGCTGACCGAGGAGCAGCACGATTACGCGCAGACCATCCGCAGCAGCGGCGACGCCCTGCTGACGATCATCAACGATATCCTCGATTTCAGCAAGATCGAGGCCGGCAAGATGACGATCGAGCAGGCGGACTTCGATCTGCGCGCGATGCTGGACGAAGTAGTGGGATTGATGGCGCCGCACGCTCAGGACAAAGGCCTGAAGATCGCGTACACCATGCCGCCGGAGACCCCCCGGTTCCTGCGCGGCGACGGCGGCCGGATCCGGCAGATCGTGACCAATCTGGCGAGCAACGCGGTGAAGTTCACCGAGCGCGGCGAAGTCGCGATCGAGGTGACGCCGCTGCAAGTCACGGAAACGCGTGTGAATCTGCAAATTTCCGTGCGCGATACCGGGATCGGTATTCCTTTTGAGCGTCAGTCCGCTGTGTTCGAGAGCTTCACGCAGGCCGACGGCAGCATCACGCGCAAATACGGCGGCACGGGCCTGGGACTGACGATCTGCCGCCAGCTGGCCGAGTTGATGGGCGGTGAGATCGGCTTGGACAGTGAGCCGGGCTCCGGCAGCACATTCTGGATCCGTCTGAGCCTAATACGTCTGGATCAAACTCAGGCGGAGCCGAAGGCCCGGCCCGCTGAGATGGGAGATCTTGGGCTGCGCGTTCTGCTGGCGGAGGACAACGCCGTCAACCGCAAGCTTGCGCTGCGTCTGCTGGAAAAGTGGGGCTGCCAAGCTGACGCCGTGGGCGACGGCGCCGAAGCGCTGCGCGCCATCTCGCACCGCGAATACGACATCGTGCTGATGGATGTCCAGATGCCGGGCATGGATGGGCTGGAAGCTGTGAGCCGTTTGCGCCGGCGGGAGCAGGAGACAGGCGCGCATTTGACCGTGATCGCCATGACCGCGCATACGATGCAGGGCGACCGCGAGCATTGTTTGTCGAGCGGCATGGACGATTATATTGGAAAGCCGGTCAAGCCGGAAGAATTGCACGCGTCCCTGGCTCGCTGGGGCGGAGTTACTTTGAAGAGGGGTGAGAAAATTATGACCGAATTGATAACTGTGGGGGGCGATAAGCCCGTCTTACGTACGGATCACTTGTTCGAAAGCTGTGGCGAGGACCTGGAGCTGGTGCGCGAAGTCCTGGAGATGTTCCTGGAGGCGACGCCGGATCTGCTGGATCGCCTGCGCGCCGCCGTTACGGCGGGCGATGCGAAGAACATCTCATTCCACGCCCATACCCTGAAGGGCAGCTGCCGAACGCTCGGCGCGGAGGCGCTCGCGGAGGTCTGCCATCGACTGGAACTGTCTGGAAAGAACCAGGAACTCGCGGACGCCGCCGGCGATTTCGCCAAGGCCGTTCACGAATTTGACCGGCTGCGCGCGTCGATCGACAGCACGCTCGGCCAATTTGAGCAGGAGCTTGCCGCATGAAAATCCTTATCGCCGAAGACGATCCCATCTCCGCCCTTGTTCTGCGCAAGGCGCTGGAGCGTATGGGGCACGAGGTTTCCGTGGAGACGAACGGCGTTCGGGCCTGGGAGGCGATCGCCAAGGATTCATTCCGCCTGGTCCTCTCCGATTGGATGATGCCGGAAATGGATGGACTGGATCTCTGCCGAAAGATCCGGACGCGCGAAGGCTCTCCCTACGTCTACTTGATTCTGCTGACGGTCAAGGGAAACGCCGAAGACCGGGGCGAGGCTCTGAACGCCGGTGTGGACGACTTCTTGGTCAAGCCGATCGACACCGCCGAGCTGATCGCGCGTCTCGATGTGGCCCAGCGAATCCTCAAGATGAAAGAGGAGCTGAAGACCAGCACCGCCCAGCTCGAAAATATGAGCGGAGAGCTGCGCGAGCAGCACGCGCCACTCGGAAACCTCCTGGTGGATCAGGGAGTTATCACGTACCAGCAGCTCAATGAAGCGCTGGCCGATCAGAAGGAAACCCGCGCACGGCTGGGAGAGATCCTGAAGAAGCGTGGGTGGGTGACCGAAGGGGATATTACGCAGGCGCGCAGCCGGCAGATGGATGTGCCGTTTGTTGCGGTCGAGCACGAGTCGCCCGACCCGTTTGTCCTGGCGCTGGTGCCGTTCGAAACCGCGATGCGTCACCAAATGCTTCCGCTGTCGGTTCAGGATGCGGAAGGCGCCGCCATGGGCCGTCTGCGGCTGGCGATGTCGAACCCCTGGGACATTGAGGCGATCGACTTAGTGCAGCGTACGACCCGTCGGCGCGTCGAACCGTTCCTTGCCAGCAAGGCCGAGCTGACGGCCGCTATCGAGCGCTCGTATCACGACGTCAACGGCGGCGCGAACGACGAGGAGATGAGCGACTCGATCCAGGCGGCCGCCACGGATATGTCCATGGATGAACTGGTGGACGAGATCGATACGGCGGAGCTCATGCGTCAGAGCGATCAGGCGCCGGTCATCCGGTTCGTCAACACGCTGTTCGCCGACGCTGTCGGCCGGCGCGCGTCGGACATCCACATCGAGCCGCAGAAGAAGCATTTCCAAATTTTATATCGGATCGACGGGCAGCTGATCCCGATCCGTACGGTCCCGCGCCAGTTCCTGGCGCCCACGACCTCGCGAATCAAGATCATGGCGGATATGGATATCTCCGAGCGACGCGTGCCGCTCGATGGACGTATCTCCGTAAAGGTTCAGAACCGCCCGATCGACCTGCGCGTCTCCACGCTGCCCACGCAGTACGGCGAACGCACGGTCATGCGAATTCTGGACCGCGCCAACGCCCTGCTGAGCCTGGAGCAGCTTGGCTTTACCGGCAAAAACGCCGACGATTTCAATTCGCTCATCCAGAAGCCGCACGGCTTGATCCTGGTCACCGGCCCGACCGGCTCCGGTAAGACGTCCACGCTGTACGCCGCGCTGAACGCTCTGAAATCCATCACAGACAAGAATGGGGCGGTGGTGCGCCGAAACATCATCACATGCGAAGACCCGATCGAGTATGAGCTGGAAGGGATCAGTCAATCCGCCGTCCACGAGCGGGCGGGGCTCACCTTCGCCAAGCAGCTGCGCGCGATCCTTCGCCAGGACCCGGACGTTGTACTCGTCGGTGAGATCCGCGACGCTGAGACGGCGGAGATCGCCATGCGGGCGTCGCTGACGGGCCACCTGGTGCTGAGCACGCTGCACTGCAACGAGGCCGCCGGCGCCGTGAGCCGCCTGCTGGACATGGGGATCCCGCAGTACCTGATCGCCTCGACCCTGATCGGCTCGATCGCGCAGCGCCTCGTCCGCCGTCTTTGTCCCAACTGCGCCCGAGAAGTCCCGGTCGATGACGACACGGCGGCGCTCTTCAAGAAGTCCGTTCCCGACCATCTCTATGAGCCGGTCGGCTGCGCGTATTGCGACAGCCAGGGCATGAAGGGCCGTCTGGCCGTGCATGAGGTCATGACCGTCGGACGCGACATTCGAAAACTGATTATGGGCGCCGCCGACACCAAGGAGATTCACGACTGCGCCGTGAACAACGGCATGGTGACGATGTTCGAGGACGGCCTGGACAAAGCCCGTCGCGGCCTGACCACCGTCACCGACATCCAGTCCAAAGTCAGCTCCATCGAAGACGAAACCCCCGCTGACCGCCGCATGAAACGCAGCGCCCTAAAGCTGCTCGCCGAAGCCTAAACTGACCTCGATCCCAAAGAAAACGCGCCTGCCCAAATGGGGAGGCGCATTTTCATGTCATTTTGCCTGCTCGAAGTTCGTTTCAATCATCGCCATCGCCGCGCGCACTTGGTCCCATTCGTAGTCGCGATGGGTACGGCCGAGCGCGTTTTCGCCGATCGTCGCGCGGTAGTTCTGTTCCTGCTCCAAACTCTCCACGTCAACAATCACCTCGGGGCGTGACCAACTACTCTTGATCTCTTCGATGCGCTTCCCCATTTCACCAATCAAGCGCTCGTCGAACGACTTCACGGCATTGACGAACTCGGACTTTGACATCGCCACTTCGCCAGATCGCGCCTCCCAAACTTCAATGCCGTCCAGCAGAATATTACGGCAATCCCAGCGAATATGCACCGTATCGTCAATGGACCACAGCCAAATCTTCGGCGGTCTGCTAAGATGCCCGTTGTCCCAGGTTCGGCTGATCCACCATCGTATTGCGGCGTCGCCGATATCCATAGACGCGTCGTCCTCTGACGCCTCCCGCCACACATCCAAGCGTTCTCGCCACTGACGCCATGCTTCGATGTCGGACACTCTGGCTGCTAAATCACTGGGGAGGGGATCGAGTATTGAGGGGACCATCTCCAATAAATCTTCCCAATATCGCGTGACCTGATAGTCATCGAATGGCAGCAGTGAGACATAGGCCTGTGGCTCCTGCGCCCAGTGGTCGAGGATCTGTTGAGAGTATCGAAAGAGCTGCTGACCGCCGATGTCGATCCAAAACCACCCGTCCGTGAGGCCGAACCAGTGAAGGTTCGGCGGGTTGTCTCCCCAAGGGCGAATCTCGTCAGGCTTTTGGAGGCGAAAGTTGAAGCTGAGCATATTCTGCTAATCCTGCGATGTTGTTTGAGCGCGAAGCGTATCCACGGCGATAGGTATCCATATATCCGAAGTACCCCGCAGTACAATTATGAATTCCCGAGGAAGACCTATGAAAATCGGACGCAGAAGCAATCCCACACGTTGGATTAGAATGGCTCGCAAGGAGCGACGGCAATGGATGGCGGATCGCAAAGCGATCGGGAAACACGGTAAGAGCGTGATCTCTCGCAGCACAAACGCAGTCCTGTCTCGTGTGCTCAAAAGCAAAGGACGAAGGCGCAGATCTGTAAAGAATAGAGAGCTTGATGGGTACATTGCTCAGGTTCTCGATAAGCGATTCCCATGCGGGTGCCGTCACCCCAAATGCGATCTGTTCGAGCCAACGTATATGCCATTTCCTGGATATCCCGACGAGGTCCGAACTGCATTTTTGAACGAGACTCTCTATCGCTATCGACAGAATAGGTCTCATTTCTAAAGGCTATCGGCAATCAAGAAAGAATAATACGGAGGCGGGAATCATGGGCGCACCCCATAACAAAAAGCGATACGGCGAGACATGGAACGCCATTGATCTGACGGTAATGCAAACCGAAATCGAAAAGTTTCGCGATCTGGTTGTTGTCAGCGGTGGGTGGGCATGGCATTTTATGTCGCCGCCCCACATCGAACTCAAGCACGCGCACGACCACAAGGACGCCGATCTGTTCGTCCATCCCGATATCTTGTGGAAGATGATGGAGCGCATGGAATCGGAAGGCTACGAAAAGACCTGGACGCGCTTTGACGGCGTGACCGAGAACTTCGTGCGCTACACCAAAGTGGCGGCCGGCGAACGCCCCGTCAAAGTGATCTTCGATCTCTTCATTGAGGAGGTCGCCAGCGTGGAAACTCCGGTGGGTATTCAAGTTGTGGAGCCGGAAACCCTGCTGTCGTTCTACGGAAACAAGCACTCCTCGGTCGAATGCTTCTCGGTCGCCATTGCCAAGGATTTGCTGGATCGGGGGCAGAGTCCCGTGGGGCATGCGAAAATGGCGGACTTCACGCCGTGGGTCAGCGCCGCCCATCATGGGCGGCGATAGGCGATAGCCTTTACCTCGTGACGATCGCGCCCATTTTGACGACTTCGAAATCGCTTCCCTTGAGCTGCTTGAGCGTGTTCATGTCGTTGTCGTTCCAATGGGTGTCGGTCATCCCCTGGAAGTACCAGTTGCTGCCGTTGTCGGCGAGGATCATACCGTACTTCTTCATCGCGGTCAGAACCACTTTGGCTCCGGCCGGGTACGCCGAAATGTTGACGCTGGCTTTCAGACGCACGCGCATCCCCATCGGCGGATACTGGGCGCCGGTCAGACTGCTGGCGAAGTGGCTTGCCGGGGCCGTGTAGGCGTGGCGCGTATGGACGCAGGTGAATCGAATGGCGTGCTTGATGACGCCGGCGGCGACTTCATCCCGCCGGACCAAGCCGGGGAAGATGGGAAGCCCGGCGGCGTCGGCGCTGGTCCATCCAGCCGGCCGTGTCGCATTGGTTTTCAGATCCCAGATGGCGCCCGCGCCGGCTGTCCAGCCTTTGCCGCCGGCGGGACGATTGGCGTCGAACATCTCATAGAGAAGCCAATGATCGCGGTCGATGACGAGCACGTGGCCGTCGGAGCCGCCTTCGATCGGCGCGTTTGCCGGGATCGGGTAGGGGCCTTTGTCACTTTCGGTGGGGTAATAAAAGGAAACCGGAACCTTCGCCTGCGTCCCGCTGACGACGACATAGGGGATGCCGTACGAAGGATCGCTGCCAAAATCGGGATGAATGCGTGTGGCCGCACCGATGGAAGCAATCAGAGTATTTGAGTTCGGATCGACCGCCGCCGTGTCAATCGCCGTGTTCCAAGCATTGTTCGTCGGGAAAACTTGCTTGCCATGCAGACTTGCCCCAGCGCCAAGATCCGGCACGCCCGTCGCACTGGCGATCGCTCCCATGTCACCGCCCGCGCCGTCCGTAGTCGCCCCGGTCGCCACCGAGGACAACCCGCCCCCGCCGCAGGACGACAGCGTTATCGTCGCCGCCACCGATAGGATACAGATCATAGGCTTAGCCAAGAGATTAAGCGGCACAACGTTTAGGATCTTCATGAAGCCTCCATGCGACATCGAAAGTATCTCATTATAACATGAGTAGATTTCAGCTCAGCAGTTTCTCATGCTCTATTTTCGTTGCCTTGGTGACTATTGTGTCATATTTTAAGGATAGAAGGGAGGTTGTTTCCTGTAGTCGGAGTGCGCCAGCCAAAACCACAGGAATACCAGCATGAATGGCAGGAAAATCAAGCTCATGAACGCAATATCGGGATTGGTGCAGGCGAGGATGGAAACGCCAGCGCACAAAGCCGCCATGAACGCCATCAACCCCTTCGGCGGTTCAGGATTGCCTCCCTTACGCCCCGAAGAACACCGCTGGTGTCCGGTCCCGCACATCCGGGTCAGGCTCCCCGCCGGTCGCCGCCACGTACGCCGCCCACGCCTCACGGCCGAGCCTGACGGCGTGCGCTACGTCTCGCTCCGCTTCCTCGCTGATCCGGGCGTCCGCCGTCGCGTTCTCAAAGGCCATCGTCCAGCCATCCAACTCCGCCAGTGTGGTTTCTGCTTCGGTCATGTGTTTATTTCCCATTTCGTTCCAACTTTATGACCCGTCTCTGTCCCGTAACCTACGAGCATCGTCATTGCCGACGTCTTCGGCGGATGCGCTTCACTTTTTTTCTAGATCGTAAGACCAAGTGCGCGGCTCGGGATTGTCCAAAACGAATGCAATCTTGTGTTACGCCATAAGCTGCCAGTATGCTATAAGCAAAAAGTGAAAAGAAGATAACTAACCACCACTTAGATTGATTAACCCAATGAAGTCCTATCCAATAAGTCGTAATACAATATATCGTTAATGAACAGAGAAGTGATATAAGTAAGACGGAGGCAGTATACTTAAATGTGTGCATAAATGTCGAATAGTATTGTTTCTCTTCCAAATACAATACGAACTCGTTATCACCAGCGGATATTATAAGTGTTAAGGCTGCAATAAATAAAGAAAATACAATTGCGAGAATTGAAATTCCTGAGTTATAAAAATCTTTGACGACTACATTGGACATCTTTTCCGGTAGCAGGAAAGCAAGTACAAGGAAGGTTATCACACTTGATATAGTGTCAACAGAATATAGGTATTTTTTCAATTTATTCAATAAAACGGCTAAAGAATTCTGCAATTTTGTCGCCAAGATTTTCTAATATTCTTCCACTGGGATCGTCAGCTTCCCACACTTCTGCGAAAAAAGGTAGGTCTTTTGTTGACCGGCTTACCTTTATTCCATTCTTAATTCCTTTGACTTCGGCAGTCCCATAGCCATCTTCCGCCATTGCGATCTTGGCCAATATTCTAGGGTCTTCTCTAAGTGCCCGCCCATCTCTATCAGAGCGAATCGTATACTGCTCTTGTAACTTCGCAATGTCGCGTGCTTTCAGATCTTGATCAATATCGCCCCACATATCACTTAAATTTGGATTTGAAGGAACCAAGCATAAAGTTATTTTGTCGATTTTTTCGAATGATCTAAATTCATCTAACAAAGAATTACGTTCATCTATAGCAGATATTTCTGCTCGAACATCTCGTCCGAATACCTTATGAAAAATATCAAGGAATCTGTTTTGGAAGATTTGGTTACTAATGTCAGGAGATTTTGATTTATGTATCAAAAGCCCTGATCGAAGGTGCAAAAAGAAGCGGACACTTGCCTTGATTTCATTGGCGACTTCAAGTTCATCAATTTCTTGCGTGTAAACATCGGCTACCTGCATTCGATCAATCAAACGATATTTAGCAAGAATACCAGTAAGATAATCACCACGTGGACCGGCTATCAGATCTACTTCGAAAAATCCCCATTGATAACCTGAGAAATCATATTTGGTGCCGCTTCTCAAGGCAGCCTCTAGGAGCTGGGGTTTAGATAATTCCCTGTTAAATAAATTAGTGTCAATATACACTATGTTGAGTCTGGAGAAATAGTATCGTGCAATGCTTTGTCTCATATATGCTTTGGGTCCTGTCTGCGTTATCGTTCTGCGATTCGCACTAAGGACCTATTCAAAAATAACCGCTTCTTCTGAGTTGGGGCTGATCCGATAGTTCCAATCGGGATGAAATTGACTGCCGCTGATGTTCAAATCGGCCATTTGCGCGTCTGAGACTTTAATGCC
>NZ_JBDSQY010000124.1:0-4901 GCF_039929585.1 Capsulimonas sp. | reverse complement strand
CATTAAAAGACGTTGCCCGAGAGGCGGGAGTGGCCGCGATGACCGTGTCCGTGGTGCTGAATGGCGCCCGGTCGGGCACCCGCGTCTCCGACGCCACGCGTATCCGAATTGAAGAAGCGGCGAAGCGCCTGCACTATCGCCCCAACGCCATTGGACGCGGCCTTTCCCGGCGGAGAATGGACACGATCGGCGTTGTTGCAACCATCGACGGCCCGCTCAATCTGTATTTTCTCGAAGTGCTGAATGGAATACTGGCTGAGTGCGTCAGTCATGGACAAAACACCACCGTCTTTTCCGTTTCCGACTGGCGGCTGGAGGAAGAGAAGATCCTGCACTTCTGCGACGGCCGCGTGGACGGGATCATACTTCTAGGCCCGAATCTGACCCCCGAGTTTTCCGAAATGCTTTCCCGGCGTACATCGTTTGTGACGATCCATGGCGGCCTGATGATGCCGGGAATCCATAATCTCGAAGTGGACGACGAAGGGGGGGCGCATCAGATCGTTACGCATATGATCGAGCTTGGCCATCGCCGAATCGCGCATTTTACAGGCCAACTAGACCAGCCGGGAGCACACCGGCGATTGGCAGGCTATCAGCGTGCTTTGATGGACGCCGGACTTCCCGTGGATGAAGATCTGATCCTGCCGGGATACTTCACGGACGAGAGCGGACGAGAGCGTATGACGGCGCTGCTCGATCAGGGCGGCCCGCTGCCGACGGCGATCTTCTGCGCGAACGATGGCGTGGCGTACGGAGCGCTGGATGTCCTCGCGGCGCGTGGCCTTCAAGCCCCGAGAGATATTTCGATTGCGGGATTTGACGATCTCATGCTGGCGAAGACGACCACGCCGCATCTGACCACAATGCGCCAGCCCTTTCGTGACATGGCGGCCCGCGCCGTCCAATTGCTGCTGAACCAAGTTGGCGACGGCGACGGCGATCAGCCGCTGGTCAAACCGACCGCCAGCGATATCTTTCCAGTAAAACTGATCGTTCGAGAATCGGTCGGACCGCCGCCAGTTTAAAGGCGGCCTGACGCGAAATCACAAACTCCGTTGTTCGCAAATCAAGGAGAAATTTTATGAACCGTTCTTTCATCCGTAAGTCCCCTCAAACCCTGGGGTTCACGCTTATTGAGCATATTGTTGTTATTGCTACAATTGAAACACTTTGCGGCCATCCTCTTCCCCGTTTTTGCGCAAGCCCGTGAAAAGGCGCGCGACCAAAGCATGGCAGCTCAACAGAAAGCCCAGCAGGATTATATCGCTCAGCAGAGCGGCAAGCGGTGATTTGCCCCGTCCCTATTCGGCTGGCGTCTGGAATGCCAGCCGAATAGGGATGTTCGGCGCTATGCGGATGGCGCCAACCCCATTGCCGGCGTTATCCAGGCTCACAACGGGTACCTCTACGGCGCCACGGCAGATATAAACAACTCTAATGGCGGACAGGGGACCCTTTTCCGGATCATTCTTTAGTTGGGCTGCCCATGCCGGTACTGGCGATCGGCTAATTGACTCCAGCCTCTGGGTCAGTTGGAAGCGTCGTGACCATCAAGGGCGAGAACTGTATCGGGGGACGTCCGTTGCATTCAATGGCGTCCCTTGCTCATCGTTCACCGTCACGTCTGGACAATGGATCGTCGCCACGGTTCCGGCGGGGGCAATGTCGGACACCGTTTCGGTGACCACTCCGGGCGGCGCCGTCACCAGTTCGACGAGCTCAGCGAGAACTAAGTGGGACATGTCGCATGCTCACGGCTTTTTTCGGCTCGCTCCTAGCCCGCTTGGCAGCCGCCAAGCTTCGATATACTATTATATCATATAGTTTTCCGAATACAGGGTCATATCATTTACATTTCCCAGTCCTGCAAGCCTCTACCCGTCCGATTACAATATTTTACTCATATATCGGAATTCTACTTGACAGATGCACGTCATAATGATATACTTTTGTCATAATAGCGAACTTGATTTTCCGAAGAAGGGATGTTAGCGTTGATTTCGGGCAATCGGCCGTTGAGCCGAAAACAACCGAACGCGATGCATTTCTATGAAGCCATCCTCTTACGACGGAATATCAGAACAAATGAAAGGAGACCATACCCTACATCGTAAGATAGTCTCGGCATACATTTCTTCTCGCACAGAGAAGGTTTTCATTAGAAAGAATTCATCATTTAAATGACACGCAAAAATAAGCTTGGTTTTACCCTCATAGAGTTACTCGTTGTTATCGCCATCATCGCGATTCTCGCAGCAATCCTGTTCCCCGTATTCGCCAAAGCCCGCGAAAAGGCTCGTCAAACGAGCTGTGCCTCGAACCTTAAGCAATTGGGCCTGGCAGTCATGCAGTATGTCCAGGACAACGATGAAACATTCCCGTGTGGAAACACGGGTAATAATTCCTATGGTACTGGCGGATGGGCGTCGCCCATCTATCCGTACGTCAAGAGCGATGGTCTCTTCAAGTGTCCCGATGACAATGCAACGGCCACAGGTTCGAACACCGTGGTTTCGTATGCGATGAACGACTCGCTCATTGCCGATCAAAATAACGGTACGGGAGCGGCGCTTGCAAGATTAAACTCCTCTGCTTCCACCGTTTTATTCTGCGAGATACAGGGATGGAGCGGCCCAATTCACGCTGTGCCTGACTTTTCTCCAGGCGCGACTTGCCACAGTCAGTTCTGGGGAGGACGCCCGGGAGCGGCGGCCTTCCTTGAATCCAAATACGCGACCGGCAATCCTCCAGGACAGGACCTCAAGTTGATCGGTCAGAAAACAGTCCATACCGGCGGGGCAAATTACGCCGCCACAGATGGCCATGTGAAATATCTCATGCCCAATCGCATCTCCGGTGGTAAAGATAACTCAAGCTCAGCAGGAGTTCAAAACACCGCAACCGCCGAAATGGCGGCTGGAACGGACTGTATGGATAACAATCCTGCAGATGCAAGCGCAACAAATTGCCCAAATTCGAATACGGCAACAATGACATTCAGCAAAATCTAGTCCTCACGAATTGCCGCCACGCTGATGGCCGGGCTGCCGATGAAATTATCATCGGCAGCCCGGCACTGACATTTTATTTGCAATCATTAATATCTAGGCATCCCCACCATCTCATTGAGCGGCAGCTCAGCATGCAGTCGGCCAAGTTCCCGTATCGCATTCATAGGGCTGGATTGTGGCCGCCGAAGGCGCAATGGCGGAGGCTCCCTGTGTTTACTATTATGGTGTAATAGAAATTAATGCAATGCAGAAATCACTGCAACAGTGATATCAATGAAGAATTGCGCACGAAGCCAGGGCCATGTCTCAAGAACGCCATCTCGAAACCGGCGGCGTCCGCACCTTGCGGACGCCGCCGGTAAACAACCTAATCTAAGGGGAATGATAATGCTAAGAAGGTCAATCGCTGCTATTGCGACCATCGCATCTCTGAGTTGGGGGCGCTCGGCATCCTTTTTCGGCGCCAGCGGCGCCTGGACCTGAACCTGCTACGTTGACACCATCAGCTGGTAATCCCTCGCAAACGACACCCCGGTCGAGCACTTCCGCTCCGCCGGTGCGTCGTCAGTTACCGCAGCGCGGGCAGCATATGTCGGCCATTCCTGGCTCCATTTCTCACGATCACGCCACTCTCACGCAAGCGGGCATGCCGTTCCGGCGCAACGCTGTATCACTGTCATTTCCAGGAATGGGTTTGTATCAAAGGGTTATATCACAGAGATTTCCGACCAATGACGGCAGCGGGAACCCGATCTACAACGTTGTGACTTATTACTCAATTTGCGCTTGACAGATTCGCGGCGGCATGATATAGTTTTCTTGGTCTGGTGAACCTGGTTTATCTAGTCAGAGCATCTTCTGATGTGACCGTGGGAGCCGGTATCGAACAATTTGTGTTGAATTGCACCTAACGCGATCTATTTACCGGCTTCATCACTGTGACTTCTCTATGAATAGCGTGGAGCCGACCTGCGTTTCGATCGGCGTCTGAGTGCTGCTCAGCGCATGTTCGCGGTCATTTTGGAGGTGAGGCGGCAGCCTCAGAGCTGCCTGTACATTCTGAATAACGCCCTTTACAAAGTAGTATTTGCCACGCAAGCAACTCAGGACAATAAAGTGAGAAAAAACATGAACAAGATGAAGTACGTTATCGCCACCGCCAGCGCCATCGCGTGTCTGGCGTTGCCCTCAGTCGGATCTGCGGCCGTCTTCCCGAATCCCGGCATTAACCTGGGCAACACCCTCGAATCCACCTGGGGGTATACCCCGCCGACCAAGGCGCTGATCGACTCCATGCACAATGCCGGATTCAAGACCCTGCGCGTGCCGTGCGCCTGGAATTACCAATCCACCAACGGCACGATCAAGGCCGCGTACATGGCCCAGGTCAAGCAGGTGGTCGACTGGGCTCTCGCCGATGGCATGTACGTCATCATCAACGATCACTGGGACGGTGGCTGGTTCGAAACCAACGGCTTCAACTCCTATAACAGCGGGATCAACTCCAACTTGATCAACCTGTGGACCCAGGTGGCGAACACCTTCAAATGGTACGATAGCAATAAGTTGGCCTTCGCCTGCGCCAATGAACCTGACGCAAATAGCCAGGCGAAGACCAATGTGCTCTACCAATACGAGCAGAATTGGATCAACGCGATGCGCGCCAACGGGGGGGGCAATGCCGTTCGCTGGCTGATTGTCCAAGCGCCGAACACCAATATCAATGAGGCCGTTAGCTTTGGCATGAACCTACCTTCGGATCCGGCGAATAAGCGGATGATCGAAGTGCACAACTATGATCCCTTCGATTTCACCTTGATGACAACGGATGAGTCGTGGGGGACTTGGAAAGCCTTCTGGGGATATAATTATCATGTCAGCAAGCAG
>NZ_JBDSQY010000123.1:0-4928 GCF_039929585.1 Capsulimonas sp. | reverse complement strand
TCGGCGTCATGAACTCCGATCAGGTGATACCAGACATTCGGCTCGGCCTGCTCCAATGATCCGGCCACAACACCCCGGGCGTCCGGATTATCGGCTTCGATCCGCGTCATCCCGAAGTTGCCCGAAGATCGTAATTGGAGAAAAAAACCGCTGACCCGCTCGCCATCCAAACTGACGAACGTTTGAAACCCTTCCGTGCTCCTCAGCTTGACCCACGCCGAGACGGTAAAGCTTTTGCTGGTGTCGATGACGGAATCTGCGACGTCAACGCCGCCATGGCCGTCCAGCGACAGCGCGGACTTCCCGACCTTCGCGTCCGACGTCCAGCCTCCAGCCTGCAAGGTCCCGTTCCGACCATTCCCCGAAGCGTCGGCGGCCGTGGCGCCCGACATGTCGTCCAGCGGCCAATATCCGGCGGGCGTGTCCTGCGCCTGTACGGCCGCCGCGCCGCAAAGGCTGAAGAAAACGGAGGCCGCGACCATCGATCGTGATTTGTTTAAACGTTTAGATATCATATTACTCCTAAGCCCGGGACAGAGTTGTGTGGGGAATATATCGTGAAAGAATGACTATTGCTAGTTTTGCATTATAACGGAATGGGCGCGGCGTGTCAAGAGTCGAATGAAAGCTTTATTTCGGCTGTCCGTAATAAGCATTTTCCCCGTGCTTGCGCCGAAAATGCTTGTCCAAGATCGACTGCGGCGTTGTTTCCGCCTGTGCGTTGATCTGCTCCGTCATCAGAGCGAGGCGGGCGACTTCCTCCAGCACGATGGCGTGCTCCACGGCCTTGGCGGCCGTTTTGCCCCAGGCGAACGGCGCATGGAAAGAGAGAATGACGCCGGGAACGTGGCTGGGGTTGAGACCGTTCTCACGGAAGTGCTCGACGATCAATACTCCCGTGTTGAGTTCGTAGGCGGCGTCGATCTCCTCGGGTGTCAGCGGGCGTGCGAGAGGGACAGGGCCATAAAACGTATCGGCGTGGGTCGTGCCATAGCAGGGAATTTCGCGGCACGCCTGCGCCCAGCTTGTGGCGTAGCGCGAATGGGTGTGCGCGATGCCGCCGATCTGGGGCCACTGCTGATAGAGATGGACATGTGTGGGGGTGTCCGACGACGGCCGCATCGTCTCGCCTGGCAGTGGTTCTCCCGTTTCCAGCGAGACGAGCACGATGTCTTCCGGCGTGAGCGCGTCGTAAGCAACGCCGCTGGGTTTGATCGCGACCACGCCGCGCTCGCGGTCCACCGCGCTGGCGTTGCCCCACGTCAGCACGACCAGTCCCGACTGCACGAGCGCCATGTTGGCGTCGTAAACATCCTGTTTGAGCTGCATGATTGCGGGGTCAAACATTGCGCACCTCGTCCCGAATCGCCAGTAGCTCTTTCATAACGCCGAACAGATCGCCGGACGCGCCGCGTACGCCGAAGGCGTCATGAATCTTTTTGTACTGCGCGTAGACCCGATCGTAGACCTTCTGGCTTTCGGGGTCCGGCGTGAAGATGCGCGGATTGAGCGCGGTCATCTTCCCGGTCGCCTCGGCGAAGCCGGGGAACGCTCCGGCGGCGACGGCGGCGGCGACGGCGGAGCCGAGCGCGGCGGTCTGCGTGGAGCGTGAGATGGCGATCGGTCGGCCCATGATGTCGGCGTAGATCTGCATCACCATCGGGTTCTTGACAGAGATGCCGCCGCAGTTGATGATCTGCTCGACCTTCTGCCCGTACTCCTCAAACCGCTCCATGATCACGCGCGCGCCAAACGCCGTCGCCTCGATCCAGGCGCGATACAGCTCGGCGGGCGTCGTTTGCAGCGTCAGTCCGAGCACGGCGCCCGTCAGGCGCTGATCGACCAGGACCGTGCGGTTCCCATTATGCCAGTCCAGCGCGAGCAGGCCGCTTTCACCGGGCGCGAGCTGGTCCGCGAGCGCCGTCAGCTCATCATGACCCAGGCCGCCCGGCTGAACGCCGTTGACGAACCAGTTGAAGATATCGCCGACCGCCGACTGCCCGGCCTCCAGGCCGTAGTAACCCGGCAGGATGGACTCGGGGACGATGCCGCAGAGGCCAGGGATGTCGGCGAGTTCTTGATTCAGCGGCGCGATCATCATGTCGCACGTCGAAGTCCCGATATTCTTGACCAAGGCGCCTGGCTTGATGCCGGAGCCGATTCCGCCCAGGTGAGCGTCGAACGCGCCGACCGAAACGGGAATTCCTTCGCTCAGCCCCGTCCGCTCCGCCCATTCCAGTGTCAGCGTTCCCGCGACCTGTCCGACTGTATAGGCGACATTCGGCAGACTATTGCCGATACGCGCCATTTTGGGATCGAGCGCCGCCAAAAACTCGGCGTCGGGATAGCCGTTCCAGCTGGGGTGGAACATCGCCTTGTGCCCAGCCGCGCAGATACCGCGCTTGAGCTTGTCCGGGTGCGCCGTGCCGGTGAGGACGGCGGGAAGCCAGTCGGCGTGCTCCACCCAGGTATAGGCGGCGTCGAAAACTTCGGGGTTGGCGTGCAGGCAGCGCAGGATCTTGGACCAGAACCACTCGGCGCTGTACACCCCGCCGCACTTCAGCAGATACTGCGGCCGTATTTCAGACGCCATCTGGGTAATCTGCGCTGCCTCAGAATGTCCCGTATGATCCTTCCAGAGGTAGACCATCGCCGCAAGATTGTCGGCGAACTCCGGCGTCAGCGCCAGCGGCGTCCCATGGGCGTCCACCGGGATCGGCGTCGATCCCGTGGTGTCCACGCCCAAACCAATGATCTGGCTCGCGGAAAACCCTTCACGGTTCTTCACCTGATCGAGAACGTCCGTGATGACCGCCTGCGCGCCGTCCAGATAATCGCGCGGATGCTGACGCGCGACATCCGGATCGCGCGCGTCGATCAGCACCCCGCCGACGCCGTGCGGGTAGGGGAAGACCGACGACGCGATCTCCGCGCCGGATTGAATGTCGACGAGGACCGCCCGGACCGAGCTGGTGCCGTAGTCAAGACCGATAGTGTATTGTGACAAGGGTTAGGAACTCCTGAATAATTAGGTGGCGACGCGCACAGGAGCCGGCGAATGAATTCGCGCCTAAAAGTACGGCCGTCCACCTTCGTGGACTTCGGAGCCTACGGCACATCAAATATGCCTACGGCATATATCTGAACCCGCGAAGGCGGGTGACCGTACTTTTAGCCGCGAATTCATTCGCCGGACTCATTGGGTTGCAAATGCTATTTTAGCGTGCGTTTACCCATTAAGCAACTTTATCGACGCCACGCCGCGTCGCTCCAGCGCAGTTCGTTGCGGAAGCCCAGCGAGGTCGTGCTGTTGTCGATGAGCAGATACTCGATCTTGTTCATCTCGGCCCAGTCGATCATCTGCTCGGCGGTCAGGTCCAGCGAGAAGCCCGTGTGGTGCGCGCCACCGGCGAGTATCCAGGTTTCGGCGGCCACGCGCAGGGACGGCTGCGGTTTCCAGAGGGTGCGGGCGACTGGGAGATTGGGCATGGACTGCGTGACTGGAACGGCGTCCACGGCGTTGATGATCAGCCGGAAACGATTTCCCAGATCGATCAGCGAGGCGTTGATCGCCGGGCCGGAGGCGCCGTTGAAGACGAGGCGCGCCGGGTCTTCCTTGCCGCCGATGCCGAGCGGGTGAACCTCGACGCGCGGGCGCATCGCTGCGATCGAGGGGCAGATCTCCAGCATGTGGGCGCCGAGCACCATCTCGTTGCCGGGCTCCAGATGGTAGGTATAGTCTTCCATGAAGGATGTCCCATTGGGAAGCCCTGTCGCCATGATCTTCATCACCCGGACCAGGGCGGCGGTCTTCCAGTCGCCTTCGCCGCCGAAGCCGTAGCCCTGACCCATCAAACGCTGGACGGCGAGGCCGGGCAGCTGCCGCAGGCCGTGCAGGTCTTCGAACGTTGTGGTGAACGCGCCGAATCCGCCTTCGGTCAGGAACGATTTCAAGCCCAATTCGATGCGCGCCTGCACGCGGACCGAGTCGCGGCCTGGTCCCTCGTACTTTAAGCCGTCGGCAAAATCGTAAATGTCCTGGTACTCGGCCATCAACGCGTTGACGTCCGAATCGGAGAAGCCATTGACGCGCTCGACTAAATCACCCACGCCGAAGCCGTTGACCGACCAGCCCAATTGGATCTGCGCCTCTACCTTGTCGCCCTCGGTGACGGCGACTTCGCGCATATTGTCCCCAAAGCGAGCGACTTTCAGACGGCGTCCTTCCGTGAACGCGACCGCTGTTCGTGTCCAGTCGCCAATCGCTGTCCGGATTTCGGGCGCTTCCCAGTACCCCACAATGACCTTGCGGGCGACGCCCATGCGCGTCCCAATAAACCCGTACTCCCGGTCGCCGTGTGCGGCCTGGTTCAGGTTCATAAAGTCCATGTCGATGCCGGCCCATGGAATATCGCGGTTGAACTGCGTATGCAGGTGCAGCAGCGGCTTGCGCAGCTCGGACAGTCCGGCGATCCACATCTTGGCGGGGGAAAATGTGTGCATCCAGGTGATGACGCCCGCGCACTCATCGTCCGCATTCGCCGCGCGCAGCAGCTTATGGATCTCATCGGGCGTCTTCAGGACAGGCTTGAAGACGATTGTCGCGGGGATTGCCGCATCCAGGTTCAGACCCGCAGCAATCTGCTGCGAGTGCGCGGCGACCTGAGCCAGCGTCTCCGGTCCATAAAGATGCTGGCTGCCGGTGACGAACCAAATGACGTGCTGCTTCAAATCCAACATGGTGTATCGTGCTCCTGAGGAATGGCGCGGGTGCAAAGCTGTATTTGCGATACAGGGGCGCGCGGGAATACTCTTTTAGGCATTATACACCATATTTGCGAAAAATCTATACGTTTAGATTATAGAAAATATTGATTTGAGGCGGTAAGATTTGGCCCTCATCCCCCAGCCCCTTCTCCCAATTCTGG
>NZ_JBDSQY010000122.1:0-8527 GCF_039929585.1 Capsulimonas sp. | reverse complement strand
TAGTCAGGCTCGTGCGCCAATAAAATTTTGACGTCATGCGCGGGAATGCCGCGCAGCGCCTTTTCGGGACGCGCGGCGCCGCAAAGGGGATCGTCCAGACCGACAAGATGGCATCCGGGGACATCGGGAATGGGAACAGAGGCGTTCAGCAGCATATGAACGCCCACATGCTCCAAGCGACGCCGTATCCAGCGGCGTCCCCCACACCACCAGTCATGGTTGCCCAGGACTCCGTAGACTCTCCCAGGCAGAGCGACGGCGAGAGGCGCGAGCGCCTCCGCGCACGGCCCGATCCATTTGTCCGCGTGAAGCCCGGAAACGAAGTCGCCCGTCAGAACCACGATATCGGGCTTTTGGGCGAGCAGCATCCGAACGGCGTGATGTGTCCGGGCGAGCGCTTCGGGAAAGTCACAGTGGAAGTCGCTGAGCTGTCCTATTCGAAATGGCGCGCGGCCGGCTGGCCATCCGGCAATGGCGACTTCGGTTGTCTCGACGACCAGATGGGACGCCTCATGCCGATGCGCGTAAAGCTCGGCGCCGGTCCCGGCGGCGATGAGGCCGCTCACTTGCAAAAAACGACGGCGGGTGAGCGAGCGGGAAGAGTTCTTGGGTTTGCTGATGGGTGGTGTGTCGTTTGGCTGGTTCATGGTGTTGTGTTCACCATTGACTACGATTGTAGGAAAGCATTTTGTTCCTGGAATAAGCCTCAAGAAGCCGGCGAATTTATTCGCCGGCTTCTTGAGGCAGAACGGCATTGAACCATTTCTTATCGCTGGACGTTTGCGACGGCGCCCGCCTTCACGATGCCCATGTCGATGAACTGCCCGCCCACGCGGTTGTGGCAGTGCACGGCGATCACGTTCTTGCCGGGCTTCAGGGCCGCGCGGCCGGCGTCCGTCATCGCGATGTCCGTGTACTGACCGGCGTAATCGGGCGCATCGGCGGCGAGGACGCCGTTGATGTAGACCTGCGCATCGTCGCCGTGAATGATGCTCACCGCGAGTTTCGCCGGAAGATTGGCGGGAAGGTCGATCTCGCGGCGGATCCAGATATCGTCCGTCGTCCATTCGGTTCGGACCGAGTTGGAGTCGTGGCCGAATCCGGCGGGTCCAGTCTTCCAAGCGGAGGCGTCGCCGGTGGCTTCGCCCACGACCTTGCCCCGATCCAGAGCGGTGATCTTCACCTGCGTGGCCTTGATCCGTACGTTGTCCGGCGCTTCGGGCGTGACGGTTACGCGAAGCGCATTGCTGTCGATATCCGGCGTGAGATCGAGATTGCCGATATGCGCCGTGGAGACCGGCTCCAGCCAGACAGTTTGCCAGATCCCGGTCGCCGCCGTGTACAAGATGCCGCCGGGCTTGAGGCGCTGCGTGCCGATAGCCTGTCCGGGGTTGGCGTCTACAAGATTGTCCACGCCGACAACGATCTCCTGTGGCCCGGAAGCCGCGAGGGCGTCGGTGATGTCCAGCGTCCACTCGTCGTAACCGCCTTTGTGCGCGGGGAACGACTTGCCGTTCACATAGACGGTGGTTTCCCAGTTGACCGCGCCGAAGTGCAGCAGAACTCGTTTACCGCCCCATTTGCTCGAAACCGTGAAATTGCGCCGGTACCAGACATGGTCTTCATGCCGCCCCACTCCTGAAAGAGCCGCTTCGCCTTTTTGTGCGGCGGCAAACTCCCAGGAGCCGTTCAAATTGCGCCAATCGCTGCGGACCATCTGTGGACGAGGATACTCCGGCAGCGACTTGCTGAGGGTAACATCCTTCGCCCAGCGCGTGGGCAGGCGTCCTCCGGAGATTGTCTACGCGTGCGCGGACGCACACAGCAGCGCCAGCCATACGCTGATGATCGGCGCGTGGTAATGCTTCATTCGTTGCTCCTTGAGGATTTGGAAATTGCCCCGCGTTCGAGCGGGGCATTTTGTCTTACGGAAAAAGATCGCGGAAGTTACGCCGCGCCGCTTTCGCCCGCAACAGGCGACGGAGCCGGCGCGGCGAGACCGTGGTAGTTAGCGACGGCGAAGAACAGGGCGCAGGTCATCACGATCCCGGCGCACCAATACGGCGACTGCATGCCGTAGTGGTGGTAAAGCCAGCCGCCGGCGGCAGGCCCGGTGGCGCGGGCGAGACTGTCGAACGAAGCGCTCAGACCGAGCGACGCGCCCTGCGAATGGGCGGATGTCTTGCGCGAGATCAGCGCGCGCAATGCGGGCGAGTTCAGACCGTTGCCGCAGGCGAGCGGGATCATCGGCCCGAGCATTAGCAATCCCAGTGTTTTACAAAATGGGAAAGTCAGAAAGCCTATCGCCATGAGCGCAACCCCGGCGATGACAAGTTTGGGTTCGCCGTAACGCTTCACCAAGGGACGGATCGCGCCGCCCTGAATCAGCACAATGAGGAAACCCAGGTAGGCATAGACGCCACCTTGAACCATCGGCGAATTTTTACCGGCGTACCCAAAATGCTGCATCAGATAAGTGGAAAATGTACCTTCCAAATTAGCAAAGGCAAAGGTTACGGCGAAAGTGAGAACATACAGGAACCCGAGGGGGCCAAAGGCGGCGCGGGCCATCATCGCGATCCGACTCGCCTTGCTCACTGAAGTGTCGGACACTGGAATAGCGATGCGCGTCGGTTCCGGGAGGTACTTCCAGATGTACAGGAGGTTCACGAAGGCAAGCCCCGCCGATACGAACAGCGGCAGGGAGAGAGAGATGGAGCCAAGCGGTCCGCCGATAGCCGGACCAAGGAGAAACCCCACGCCGAACGACGCGCCGATCATCCCGAGCCCGGCCGCGCGATGCTCCGGCGGCGTGACATCGGCGGCGTACGCCTGCGCAATGGCGAGCGTGGCGGAGGAGAAAATTCCCGCCAAAATTCGAGCCGCAAATAACATACTAAGTGAGTGCGACAGCCCAAACATGGTGTAAAATATAACATCGCCGGCGAGCGAAAGCATGAGCAGCGGCTTACGCCCGATCCTGTCGGACAGACGTCCCCAGATCGGCGCAAATACGAACTGCATCAAGGCGTAGATCGCTATCAGCCAGGCGCCGTATTCGCCAATAAGGCGCGGATCATGTGCGCTCACCCCCGGCCCCAGAGCTTCCGTGATGAAGTACGGGATGAGCGGGATGATAATGCTGAAGCCAAGCACGTTGATAATCACGGCGATGGCGAGCAGTCCCAGCTTCGTGTGCATTTCACGATATTCGGGTGAGCTGGGCTTTTTGGCGGGCTTCGCGTCCTTCGCGGCGCGGGCGGGTTTGGACTGTTCGTTGCCGGGACGCATGCGTTCTCATTACTCCGTCGTGCAAAAATTTCGTCCCTAGTATACCAGATTCCCCGGAACCTCTCACCAAGGCTTTCGGAGACGCAGACACAGTAGTTTTCACGAATTTCATCCCTAACGCCTGCTTGGCAGGAATTTTGCAGTGTAATTCATACGATAATCGACCGCTCTCTTATTTTTTTAAAGGAACCGTTATGAGCGAATACAATCCGTTTGAGGACTCCATAGCCGGCAAGGGCCTGCATGAGATCAACAACTCCCCGAAGGAGACCGCGTCAGCGCAGACCGCCACCTCTACCGCCAACCCGCCCTACGTACCGCCTGTCAATCCGCCGTATGAGCCCTACATTCCTACGCCGGCTATCCAGCAGCCGTATCAGCCCACACCGCCGCCAGGGTCATCCATTCACTACTCCGCCGGCCAGAGCGCATACGCGGGCGCGCCAGCCGCTCGCTACGATCTGGCGGGCAATCCGCTTCCGCCGGAACCGATGGCGGCCCCGCAGCAGCAGTACGCCCCGCCGCAGTCACCGTATGGCGCTCCCCCTCCGCAGCAGCCTTACGGATACGCTGGGGATCCGGCCTATGGCGGCGCTCAAGCGCCGTATGGAGCCCCGCAGGCTCCGTATGGAGCGCCGCAAGGCGCTTGGCCTCCGCCGCCCGGGCAGACCGGCTCGTCGCTATTTGACATGCAGGCGGCAAACACTTCCGGCCAGCAGGGAGACGTTCCGGCGGAAATCGAGCGGCTGCATTGGAACTGGGGCGCGTATTTCCTCCCCATACTCTGGTGCCGCTGGCACGGCATGACCGGCCTGGCTGGGCTTCTCTCCGCGACTGCGTTCTGCGTGCGGCTGCTGAGATACATGCCCGGCGCAATGCATCCTGTTTTCTATGCAACTTATTCGTTGTTCTGGCTTTCGGTGAGCATCTATATGGGCCTTAACGGACACAAGATGGCGTGGAGGAACCGGCGATATTTCGGCGGCGTCGCAGAGCACTTACAGGTGCAGCGCGCCTGGCTCGTCGGCGGCGCTCTGGCCGGTCCCATTATCGTAATCACCGGCATCATTTTCTTAACCAGCCTGGCGATTGCGTCAAGGCCGTCACCTTCGACTTATGGCTCCGGCTCCAGCTATAATAGCCCTGCGGGCGGTGGATTTGGTGACGGATCGACTGCAAACCCGCAAGGGTTCAACGACGGCGCCGCCCCTCAGCCTGGCTTCACAGGAGACAGCGCTCCGTCGTCCGGCTTCACGGGTGAAAATGCGCCGCCCCCCAGCTTCAACGGAGGCGCCGCTCCGCAGCCAAGCTTCAATGGACCTTCCAATGTCCCGCCGCCGCCGACATCCGGCGTTCCGACAGATTAAGCCTGATCCGTTAAGCTCCGCAAGAAAGTAAGACACGATGCCACAATACGACCTGGCCGGCAACCCATTGCCGGACGATACGCCGCCCCGTACCGACCTCGCGGGCAACCCGCTTCCGCAAAGCGGCCCGCCGCCAGGATACAGCCAGCAGCCCTATGGCGGCCCGCCCCCGGCCGGCGGCTACGCACCGCCGCCAGGATACGGAGCGCCCCCGCCATACGGTCAGCAGCCCGGCGCATGGCCTCCGCCGCCGACTAACAATCCATATGGACAGTTGCAGCAAAATACATCGGGCATGAATAGCACAGTTCCGCCCGAGATTGCCGCGATGAAATGGAACTGGGGAGCCTTTTCCCTGCCGTTCCTTTGGTCACTGAATCATAAAATGCGCGGTTATGCTGCAATCGCCTTTGTGCTGGCAATGATCGACCGGGCAACAGGAACATTTGACACTCCGATGGGAATAGCCAGCAGCTTGGTGTTTCTGGCGTTTTCCATCTATATGGGCGTCAAGGGCAATGAACTCGCTTGGCGCAACCGTCGATTTGACGGCGGCGTCACGCAGTTTATCAGCACACAGCGCGCCTGGATGGGCTGGGGAATTGCCATATTTATCTTGGGTGTTATCGCATTTGGCTTCGTTACGTTTTTCTTGGGAGCGTCTGGAGGAACTCAAGCTCCATCGGGCGGGAGCCAGCCTTCGCCGTTCTAAAAGAATGGATGAGGAATTATTTTCAGGCTTTTGACATTTTCCGGACCAATATGCTATACTAGCGGGTCAATCTTTTGTACGATCACACAGCGGGAGTGTTACTCATATGGCGAAAGTATGTGCATACAGTGGGCGCAAGGCCCAGGCGGGACGCTGGACGCGGCACCCGCACTCGGGAGCTTGGGCTCATCGCGCGCCGCAGAAGGCGCGACGTTTCGAAGTCAATCTGCAGTCGGTAACGATCAACACGCCGTCCGGCAAAAAGAAGATCAAGGTTGCGGCGCGCATGCTTACATCGCGCAACTTCCAAGCGATCATGGCCGGCACCAAGCCCGTTCCGAAGCATCTGCTCTAATCCGTCCGGATTATTTTACAAGAAGCCGCCGCTTTGTCTTTCGACAGAGCGGCGGCTTTTTTGTCTTAATTCCCTATCACTCTTCATGAAATCATCATTGCCGTTGATAATACCGATAGTAATCACCAAGCAGTCGAGCGCAAAGGATGCATAAGATGAAGCTAAACACCAACTTGAAGACGAACAGAGATCGGGCAGCGCTCGCCGTGATAGGCGCGGCGCTGATGCTTTCCTTCCTCACGACGGCGCGTACGGAGGCGAAGCCGGACGCGACCGCTGTCCATGCGCCCATTGTCTTTTCGGGGGGACATGATACCGATCCTCAGGATCGAGGCCGGCCGGTGGTTCTCGTCGCCGGCGCGCTCGGCGTTCCGACCGATGTGTTTCGTGAGGCGTTTCGACATGTCCACCCCGCCCCCGCCGGAACCGCGCCGAACCAGGAGGATGTCCGCAGAAACAAGCAAGCGCTGCTGGACGCCCTCGGCCCTTACGGGATTACAAACGAGCGGCTGGACGAAGTCTCGAACTACTATCGATATGTGCGCAGCCGTGGAGAGATGTGGCCGGTGCAGTCCGCCGAAGGATACGCCCTGGTCAAAAAAGGCGTGGTGGTCGGTTATGTAGTGACGAACGGAGGATCTGGATATAGCTCAGCGCCGATCGTCTCCGTGCCGTCTATCCCAAGCGCTTCGGCGGCGGCGACGCTGACGTTCAGCAAGGACTTTGACCGGAACGGTGCGATCTCCGCCGTGACCGTAGTCCGGTAATCAGGGCCGACGCACACCAAAACGAGCGCCGTCAATCTTAGATCACGCCGTCGGAGCGAGTTCCTTGAACGCATAAACCTGTGCGACGATCTGTTCCCAGGAAAGCGTTTGGCCCGCAGTCCAGGCGGCGTGGAAGGGAATGGCTCCTAGCTCTTCCTTGAGCCATTGGAGCTGCTCCTCAAATCCAGGCTCCTCGGCGGGAGGCAGCGGAAAGTGATATCGCTTGCGCAGCGCCGCCGATGCGCCCAGCAGCCGTGCGCAGAGTGCAAGCTCTTCACGCGCTTCGGCGATCCGGCTCAAACAGGCGAGGCAGAGCGCGGCTGTCCAGCGCTGCCCAAGCGCGTTGAAGAGGCGCTGCGATTCCAGCAGATACTCCACGGCGGCGTCATATTCTCCCTGCGCGAGAGCGACCTGTCCCAGCGCCCCCAGCGTGCCGGCGACGCCAAGCAAGTCTCCATCCTGACGACGAAGCGCAAGCGCTCGGTCAAATTGATTTTTCGCCTCGACGTAGTCCTCCAGCCGTATGGAGATATTGCCAAGGTTATGGTAGGCGCCCGCCTCCTCCCACTCGGAGAGAGGGGCAAGGAGCTCATCTCCATGCGCGTCACGACGCCGCGCCAGACTTTTCTCGAACAAACGGCCGGCGGCGGCGTAGTCGTGCGCCCAGAAACGCAACGTGCCCAGCCCGAGCAGAGCGCCGGCCTCTCCCAATATCGCTCTTCGCTCACAGGCGATGTCCAGCGCCTCCTGGTGAAGCGCCTCGGCTTCTTCATACTTCGCGAGAAGCGACGCCAAATGTCCCGCCGCGTTCAGAACATCCATGCGGGTCCGGGTTTGTCCATGGGGGACGCCGCCGCGAAGAAGCACGGCGCAGCGGCTGTAGCCTTCCTGCAGATAACCGTGAGCGCGCCAAAACGGCGCCAGGGCGGCGGCGAGACGCAGGCCGGATTCGCGCGCCTGCGGCTGGGCGACGGATCGGTCCAGCGCCGCGCGCAGGTTATCATGCTCCGTCTCCAGCACGTCGAGCCAGTATGATTGTCCCGACCGACGCAGCTTCGGCGCCGCCTGCGCGGCCAGGTCTTCAAAATAAGACAGATGCTGCTGATGGAGCGTTTCTGTATTACCGCGCTCTTCCAGCTTGGTGAGGCCAAAGACACGTATGCTCTCAAGAAGAGCGTAACGGACCTCCCCGTCACCAGTCTCCGACACCGTCACCAGAGACGCTTCCTGAAGATCCGCCAGCAGGTTCAGCACATTCGGCTCCGCGCAGACGGTCTCGGCGGCGCTCAAATCCCATCCTCCTCGGAATACGGCCAGTCCGGCCAGAAGCGACTGCTGATCCGAGTTCAGCAGCCGCCAGCTCCATTCCAGGGCGGCATCCAGACTCCGCTGGCGCTCCGGCAGATCCGCGAGACGCGCTTCCGGCATTCCCAGTCCCTGTGACACCCGCTCCCACATCTTGCGCGGCGGCAGCAGGCGCACCCAGGACGCCGCCAGCTCCAGGGCAAGCGGACTGCCCTCCAGCGCCCGGCAAAGGGCGGCGATATAAGCGGCGTTCGTGGCGCTGAGGCCAAAATCGGGCCGCACGGCCTGCGCCCGGTCCATGTAAAGCCGTACGCTGGGCACGCGCAGAAGCGTCTCCAAATCTTCAGGCGACACCTCCCTCTCCGAAGCATCGTCGTCCCACAACAGCTCTGGAACCTCCAGCGGCTCTACCGAAACGATTTGCTCGCCCTGAAGTCCCAATGCCCGGCGCGACGTGCAAAGAACGATCAATCTTGGGGAGCGAGCCAGCAGATCCAGGACGATTCGGGCGGTGGCGAGAGCGCCGTCACCGGCAAGCAGCTGCTCCAGATTGTCGAGCACCAGCAAGTCACGGGCGTCCTCCGACTGGTCCCGCCCGGCGAAGTACGCGGCGATGCGCTCCTCGGGCGCGCTCCCTGGAGGCAGGCGCAAGCTATGAGCAATGCGAGCAGGAATCTGTTCCGGATCGGCGACATCGGCCAATGGGATAAAGCCGCACCAGAGGCCGAAG
>NZ_JBDSQY010000121.1:0-10131 GCF_039929585.1 Capsulimonas sp. | reverse complement strand
GGCAGACATCATCGCGCGCGCCGCTTTCGGCGAAGGCGTCCACTCCGGCGATGAGGCGGGCGACGATGGCGGGGGCCTTCTCATGGGGACAGGGAGGAAGCGGCGCCTGCATGGCTTCATGGAGAATGGACGTGACTCCGGCGACGCCGAGGAGCTGAAGCCGGTGGGGTCCCGCTTCCGTCAAACCATCAGTGAAGATGATGAGCGCGTCGCCGGAGGGCAGAGCGATCGACTGTTCGGAGAACTTTCCGTTGGCGTCCATCCCCATGACGGGGCCGGTCGGCGGCAGTTCCTCGATCTCGTCCGTGGCGGCGCGCCAAATCAGAGCCGATTCCTGGCCGCAGTTGACGTATTTCAGAACGCGATCAGCTTCATCGTAACTGCCTGCGAAGAGCGTGGCGAACCCCGTCAGCAGGTTGTGTTCCGCCAGCGTGCGGTTGAGCGTGGTGAGCGTGTGGGCGAGCGAGCCGTCGTTGTAGAGTGCGTAACGCAGCATGTTGCGCACGGTGGCGACCTGGGCCGCCGCCGCCAGTCCCTTGCCGGAGAGGTCCGCTACGATGAGCGCCGTGCAGCCGGGCTCCAGCGCGAATACATCGTAGAAGTCGCCGCCGATGGCCGACTCCGACAGCGCCGGCTTGTAATATTGGGCCAGCGCCAGTCCTGGGGCCGTTTCAGGCAGCGAGGGCTGCAGGGCGTCCTGAAGCTGGGTGGCGATGGCGTGTTCGCGCTGGGCGTTCAGGGCCGTCGCGAGTGCCGTGCGCGTCATCTCCGCAACGGATTCCACCAGACCCGCCTCTTCGGGCGTCCACACGCGAGGGCCGTCGTGCATCGATACGATCAGCGCCGCCGCCAGGCGTCCTTCGTCATAGAATGGCGTGGCGATCAGGGAGCGCAGACCGCCCCGCTCTAGGGTATCCAACGTCTTCGCCGAAAACCCGCGCGTTTGAATATCCTCGATCACGCAGGTGACGCGCGCGCCGAACAGGGACTCCAGAACTGGCTGGTAACTTGACAGCGAGTACTGACCGCCCATGGGCGCTAAGTCCGGGCGGCGCCAGTCCGAGCCGACGGTGATCCGGTCGCGCGTAAAGTCGTACGTCGCGAAGTAGCAGCGATCCGCGCCCAGTGCGTCCCCCAGGACGGCGGCCGCCGTCTGCTGGATCACGCTTGGATCGAGTGAGCTGCGGATCGCGAGGCCGATCCGGCTGCGCAGCGCTTCCCGGTGGATCAGCGCCTGCTGCTCGGCGGCGTTGCGCGCGCTTTCCACGGCGGTGCGCGTCTGCGCGGCGACCGCCTGCACCATCCCGATCTCCTCGGGCGTCCACGCGCGCGGTGTGTCCGCCATCGCCACGTTGAGCGTCGCGACCAACTGATCCTCATCAAAGAACGGGACCGCGATCGCGGCGCGCACGCGCAGCCGCTTCAGAGCCCCCGTCAGCGCCTCGGGGAATGTCTGAGCCTCCGTGTCGTCAATCACCAGCGTTTCGCCGTTCGGATAGAAATCCGTGGGATCGACTTGAAACTCGGAGATACGATACTTGCCCGCGACGGAAGGCGTATCGCCTTGAACGAAATCCCGTCCGATCCACGATGTATCGGCGTCCAGATCGTAGGTGGAAAAGTAGCAGCGATCGACCTGAAGCGCCTTCCCGAGCGAACGTACGGCGGCCTGCTGGATCTCATCGGGGTCGATGGAGGCGCGGATCGCCTGTCCTATCTCATTGAGCAGCGCTTCCCGGTCGGCGCGGGCCCGCAGCTCCTGCTCACGCCGCAGTCCCTGCTCGCGCGCGTCGAATTGCGCCTGGCCGAGCGCCGAGATGGCGGCGGCGGAGATGAGAAATATCAGTAGGGAGAACTGATCGGCGAAGATTTCCACGCCCACGGCGTCATCCCATTTTAGGATCAGCAACGATCCCGCCAGCGCCGAAAGCCCAGTCGCCAGCAGCCCTCCGCGCCATCCCATCTCCCAGGCGCCGTAGACGATTGCTGGGAACAGAATGACAAAGGGAACGCGCTGATGGATCGTGGAAATCAGCATGATCCGCAGGACGGTCGCCATTCCGACGACCGCTGTGATCTTGAGCGCCGAAATCGCCCAATGACGCACTCGCGTCGACGATTTGCTTCCATGAGAAATTTTGGGAGGGGGCGCGCTGTTGGACTGAGTGGGCATCGTCATTGATCTTGGGCCGTTCCTGCCGTCTCAACTCCGGCCGCCGCGCGGACTTGGTGGGAGTTCAATGCGGGGAAGGTCCCAGCTTAGCTAATAATTATGCAAACGAGAGAAGAATCCCTTCTGAGAAAGACGAATTCGACGGGATGCAAATTGCGCCAAACCTCAGTGACGGTCCAGGGGTTTGCCAAGGCTTTTGCCACATTCCAGCAAAGGGACTCTGACGCCCTATTTAATCTCATTGCTTTTGCCGATAGACAAATGAGCGACCGAAATCCGCCGATATCGATGGAGCAATATGAGCATTCCGCAAGTCATGACCGAACGCCCTGCTGAGCCGCTTCCGCATGAGCGCACCATTGGATGGCTGGGTACGGTGGCGCTCGCCATGGGCGGTAGCAATCAGAGCCTGTTTCTGATTGGCGCCCTGATTGCCGGGCAGGGCTCCATTCCCGGTCAAGGCAGCGCCGCTATTCCTCTCCTGATATTCGGTCTCCTTCTCGCCTACGCCGCCGCTCCCGGCTGGACGGAACTCGTTCTGATGTTTCCCAATCGTGTCGGAGGCATCTCCTCTTGCTGCGCCGAGGCGTTTCGGCCGATCAGTCCGGTCCTCGCGAATCTTACGGGGGTCTGCTACTGGTGGGGTTGGGTTCCCACTTGCGGCCTGACCGCTATTCTTTCGGCGAGCGCCATCCATGCCTGGTATCTCCCCCGCGTGCCCATTCCCCTCATGGCCTGCGGCCTTGTGCTCTTGTTTACCGTCGTCAATCTAATGGGCGTACGCTGGGTCACGCGGATGGTAATCCCATTCGCGACGGCGTCGGCGCTGCTTGCATTGGTGTCGGGACTGGCGCCTCTCTTTACGGGAAATGTGGACTGGCGGCAGGCGTCCACCTTCGATCTGATCGTTCCGTTCCAGGGCGTCTTCGGCAAAGTCACGAGCCTGATGGCGGGACTTTACCTCATCGGTTTCGCGGCGCCGGCATTTGAGGCTGCGGCCTGTCATGTCGGAGAAACCGTCAATCCGGCGAAGAACGTCCCACGCGCCATGATGGTCAGTGGGATCATGGCGTTTCTGTACTTCGCGGTTCTTCCCGTGGTGTGGCTGGGGACGATCGGGCCGGGGGCGCTGAGTGGGGATCTGCAAAATACGCTTGCGCCGACGTTCGCCCCGATATTGGGCGCCGCAGCGAAGGCGGCCGCGATCTGGTTCATGATTTTCAACATGTTCCACGGTACGGTTCAGCCGCTCGCCGGCGCTTCGCGAACGCTAATGCAGCTCGCGGAGGATGGACTGCTCCCTCACGCGCTCGCTCGGCGTACGAAGACCGACGCGCCCTTGCTCGCCACCTGGCTCACCGCCGCCATGGCGATCCTCTTTCTCCTGATCGGCGACCCCCTTTGGATGATCGCCGCCGCCAACCTCTGCTATTTGATTGGGATTGCCTTGCCGAACGTGGCCGTATGGCTGCTGCGTAAAGACGCCCCGGAGATGGAGCGCCCCTATCGCGCCCCTCGTTATACGATCGAGCTGGGTCTGTTCGCCGCCGCCGTCTGGGCGCTTGCGACAGTGCTTGGCTTCGAACAGTACGGCCTGCCGACCGTGCTAGCCGGCCTTGCGTTCGCTTATTCCGGATCGGCGCTTTACGCCTGGCGGCGATGGACCGACCGCAGCGCAACGAACACGGTTGGCGTGATGCGTTCGATCCACGTCAAATTGACCGGAGCGATGCTGCTTGTGCTTGTGCTCGACGGCGCGGGATATTATATCTCGATCGCTCATGTTGGAAAACAGCACGTAGAGCTCATTACCGGTTTGCAGGACATTTTCGTCGCCGTGGCGTTACTCACGATCACTGTCGGCCTGGTGCTCCCCGGCATGGTTGCGCACGCCGCCGAGGAAGTGGCGCGCGCCGCTCAGCATCTTTCCGACGGCGTTTTGGCCGAGTTCGCCGCCGCGATGGAGGCCCTCGGGGCGGGGGATCTGGACCGAGCTTACGCCCGCGCCGATTTCTCCCCGATCGTGATCCGTTCCGCGGACGAAATGGGGGCGATGGCCGCCAGCTTCAACACTATGCAGGATCAAGTCGCCCGCGCCTGTGTCGCGCTCGACAACGCCCGTTTCGGACTTAGCTGCGCCCGGCAGGAGCTGGTCGGCAGCAACGAGCGTTACGAGCTAGCCGTTCAAGGATCGAAGGACGGGCTTTGGGACTGGAATATACAGGATAATACGATCTACTTCTCGCCGCGCTGGAAGTCAATACTGGGATTTCAGGACGAAGAGATTGAAAATTGCCTGGAGTCCTGGCGCGATCTGGTCCACCCTGACGATCTGGAGCCGGTCTCCGAGTGTATCGACGATTACCTGTATGGACGTCGGCAGGACTACGAGATCGAGTTTCGGATGCTCCACAAAGATGGCTCTTATCGCTGGATCCTGACGCGCGGCGTGGCCTTGCGTGACGCCGGCGGCGAAGCACACCGAATATCCGGATCGAACACTGATATCAGCGATCGCAAGCGCACGCAGTACGAATTGATTGCCGCAAAAGAAGCGGCGGAAGCGGCGAGCGAGGCCAAAAGCCTGTTCCTCGCCAATATGAGCCACGAACTGCGCACGCCGCTGAACGCGGTGATCGGTTTTTCTGAGCTGCTGACCCGCATTGAAGTCGGAACGCTGAGCGACAAGCAGAGTCGTTATGTGACGAATATCCTGAGCAGCGGCCGGCATCTCCTCACGCTCATTACCGATATCCTCGACTTAATGAAAGCGCAGTCGGGACGCGAAGAGATGGAGCTGTCCGAATGGCGCGTTCAGGAAAAGTTGGCGGAAGCCGTGGAGATCGTCGGCGCGACTGCGGCCGCGAAGAATGTCGAGCTTGAGGTGAACCTGTCCGACACACTCCCTGAAATTCACGCCGACGCCACGAAGTTCCGGCAGATCGTCGACAACTTACTCAGCAACGCGATCAAATTCTCGCCTCAGGATTCCAAAGTACGGATCACGATGGAAGAAGTCAAGGACCCCGAGCTTGGACCGGCGGCGCTGATCTGCATTTCTGACTCCGGGATCGGCATCGATCCCGACGATCTGCAGCGAATCTTCTCCGTGTTCGAACAGGTGGATGCGTCTTACGCGCGTCGCCAGCAGGGGACGGGACTGGGTCTCGCCATCGCGCGCCGATTTTCCGAAATGCACGGCGGGCGTATCTGGGCCGAGAGCGTGGGGGTGGGGCACGGCAGCACATTCCATCTCCTTCTGCCGCTTGCCGGTCCCGGCGAGACGCGCCATCGGACACTGACGGACGCTTCGCAAACCTCGCAAAAATCGCTTCTGAAGGCCGCTTAAAGAAAAAACATGATAATGAAAAACGATTGTATTTTGGTTGTGGACGACGACGCGCTCAATCGCGATCTGCTCGAGGGCTATCTGGAGATCGCGGGGTTCGAGACCCGGCTGGCCTCCAGCGGCGGCGAAGCGCTGGCGATGCTCGGCCCGGAGATCGATTTGATCTTGATGGATGTGAACATGCCGGGGATGAATGGATTTGAAGCCGCCGAGCGTGTGCGCGCGCACGCGCACTGTTCGGACACGCCAATTATCATGGTGACGGCGCAGACCGCTAAAGCCGACCGTCTGCGCGCCGTGGAAGCCGGCGCCAACGACTTCATCACGAAACCGATCGACGATACGGAGCTTCGGGTCCGCATGTCGTCCGTTCTCAAGATGAAGCACGCGCGGGACGATGTGAAGCGGCATCAGGAAGAACTGGAGCACAGAGTCGCGGAGCGGACAACCGAACTGCGGGAGGCCAACGAGCGTCTTCAGAAAATGCTCCATACCGATCCTTTGACAGGTCTTCTCAACCACCGCGCGTCCGTCGCCGCTCTGGATCTGGAAATTGAGCGCTGCGCCCGCTACAGCCGCGGCTGCGCCATGATGATCGTGGATATCGACGACTTTAAGCCGTTCAACGACAGTTTCGGACATGAAGCCGGCGACTCTTTGCTCGCGGAGATCGGAAGTGTAATCCGCAAGCGGCTGCGCGCGATCGATATCGTCGGACGGTGGGGCGGCGAGGAGTTTATCATTATCCTGCCGGAGCTGGACAGCGCGCAGGCGCTCGCCGCTGCGGAAGCCGTGCGGAGCACCGTCGGCTCCCATGCCTTCGGCGCGGGCGAGGGCCGCGTGACATGCTCAGTTGGGGTGGGGGCATATCCGCAGGATGGGGCCTACCGCGCCGGTATCATTTCCGTGGTCGATCGCGCACTGCAAGGCGCCAAGCGGCTGGGGCGTAATCAGGCGCGCGTCGCGTCCGATCCCGCCGTGATGATGCTGGACGACATATCCGAAAACCCGGACTCGCAAATCCTTCAGGGCGAGGTCGCCGCGCTCGCCATGCTCGTGGCCGTGCGCGACTGCTACACGGGGCGGCATACGGACGACGTCGCCGAATTGGCCAAAAGCATCGCCCTCGGGCTGGGGCTTTCGGAGGAAGAAGCAGACGTGATCGGTCTTGTCGGACAGCTGCACGACATCGGCAAGGTCGGAATTCCGGACGCCGTCCTGCAAAAAACGGCCTCTCTCTCCGAGGAAGAATGGATGGTGATGCGGACGCATCCATCGGTAGGATCGGACATCCTGCTCCAGATGCCGACCTTGCAGCACATCGCCGTTGCGGTTCGGGCGCATCACGAGCGCTGGGACGGAGGCGGCTATCCCGACCGACTGACCGGCGAGGAAATCCCACTCGCCGCGCGCATCGTCTCCATCGCCGATTCCTTCGGCGCCATCACCTCAGATCGCCCGTATCGCAAGGGGCGCGGCTATCAGGCGGGGGTAGAAGAACTGCGCCGGTGCGCTGGACGCCAATTCGATCCCACGGTGGTGGAAGCGGCCGTGCGCGTGATCCTGGAACTCAACGAAGAACGCAAGGCCGCATGAGGCGCTGAGGCCTATTCCCAATCAAGCCTCCGCCGGCACGGCGTCGTAGATCTGCACCCGGCTCCACAGATGCTTGCATTCCGTGATAAAGCGCAGGTGATCGGGGTGTTCTTGATATCCGTCGTGGGCCGCCTGATCGGCGAACTCCATTAGCAGCGCGACGGCGTAGGTGTTGTCCACCACCGCGCGCGGCGTGCCGGCGGGCGTGGCGACGGTGATGCTCTGAACACCGGGGATATGGGAAAGATGCGTGCGGCAGCCTTCGGCGAGCTCGCGAGCGTCGTCCGGTCCGCCGCCCTCGCGGAGCCAGAAGTAAACGTGATGAAAGAAGCCAGAGTGGTGCGTCATTGCGGTCGGCCTTTCTGTCCAAGTGAGTGGACAATAGAATACCCGATTCTGCTCTTTGAGACAATTCTCAGACAGTCGGAGCCTCACGCCGCCGCGCGTTTTGCTTCGCGTTTGAGGGCGCTGAGAAAGGCCTGGACGCATTGGGGATCCCACTGCGTTCCCCCACCTTCGGTAAGTATTTCCGTCGCCTTGGAGCGCGGCATTCCTTTGCGGTAGGGGCGGTCGGTGGTCATGGCGCTGAAGGCGTCGGCCACGGCCATCAGACGGGCGATGAGAGGGCATTCCTCGCCCTTGAGGCCGAAGGGGTAGCCGCCGCCGTCCCACCGCTCATGGTGGTGGCGAACGGCGTCGAGGGTCTCTTCCAGGCCGTGCGCGGCGCTGACCATAATGGCGCCCATCATCGGATGCTGCTGGATCGCTTCGAATTCCTCGGCGGTCAGCTTGCCGGGCTTGCGTAAAATGGCGTCGGGAATGCCGATCTTGCCGACATCGTGGAGCAGCGCCGACACCGCGACGGTCTGTCGGTCGGATTCGCTCAGCCCAAGCTCCTCGGCGATCATCATGCTGTAAAGCATCACATCCTCGGAATGCCGGCGCGTGTAGCGGTCCTTGTTGTCGACCGATGTGACCAGGGCGTCAAGCATGGAGAAGCCTTCGACGCGGCCTGACATCAGAGTGCGGACCCGGTCGGCCTGAGCGCCGTCGGCTCCGCCCGTCTTTGCCCGCCGGAGGCGCTCGTCCGCCTGGTGGACGGCTTCACGCCAATCGGCGTCGAAACGGCCCAGCTGCGCCACGCCGAACGAAACCGTAATGGGAATGTCCATGCTCTGGCCGCTGGGGCTAAAGACGATGTCGCCCAGTCCCGTCCGCAGCCGCGCTTCGAAGTCTTCCGCCGTCTCGGATGCATCGCCTGAGATCAGCAGCGCGAATTCGTCGCCGCCAAAACGGGCGATGCAGTCGCCTATGTCGCAGATTGATTGCAGGCGGCCAGCCACGCGGCGAAGAACGTCGTCGCCGACCGTGTGTCCGTAGACGTCGTTGAAGAATTTGAAGTTGTCCAGGTCCATCATGACGACCGTGAGAGACGGTCCGCCTTGCGGGATGCGCTCGGCCTCTTCCTCCAGGCGCTTGTGGAAAGCGCGGTGGTTGAGCAGTCCGGTGAGCGGGTCGCGGTCCGCGCGGTCCTGCGCTTCGCGCAGGGCCGCCTCACGCTCCGCTTCGAGACGGCGGCGCTCGGTGAGATCGCGCAGGTAGGCCGTGAACATGGTGCGTCCGCCCACCTGGATGGGCACTGCGGTCAGCTCCAGCGGCAATTCGGTTCCGTCCTTGCGGACTCCGGGAACTTCCACGCGCTTGCCCAGGACGGGGCCTTCGCCCGTAGCGTGGAAGTGGGCGATGCCAGCCTCGTGCGCCATGCGCATGCCTTCGGGAATGATCAGGTTGGAAAGCGGCTGCCCCATCGCCTCGTCGCGCGAGTATCCAAAAGTGCGCTCGGCGGCGGGGTTCCACTCCAGCACGCGCTCTTCCGCATCGATCGTGATAATGCAATCCAGAGCGGCCTCCAGCATGGCGCCCTTGCGCGCCTCGCTTTCCATGAGGTCCGCCCGCGCCTGACGATACGCTGTAATGTCCGTGTTCGTGCCAACCGCGCGCATGACATTGCCATCTGCGTCGTGCGAAGCGCGTCCCCGGCTATGCCACCAGCGCCAGGAACCGTCCCGATGGCGGATGCGATATTCGACATGGGTGGTGGCGTTCGGAGAAGAAAAATTCGCGTGGAACGCGGCTTTGGCGATCGCAACATCATCCGGGTGAATCCGGCGTTCCCACTCCGTGGAAATGCTGGGCAGCTCGTGGTCCTCGTAGCCGAGCATCCGTTTCCATTGCACGGAGAAAAATGTTTCGCCGGTTTCGGGACGCCACTCCCAAACACCGTCCTCGGTGGCCTCCAAAATCAGAGCCAGGCGCTCTCGGTCGATCAGACGGCGGTTCAGCTCCATCTGCGCGACTACGGTTTTCGCGATCGTCCGCAGGGCCGTTTGCTGGTCTTCCGTGAGATCCCGAGGGGTGGTGTCGAGCACGCACAGCGCGCCCAGCGCGTGACCATCTTCGGTCAAAAGGGGCGCGCCTGCGTAAAATCGGATGCCCATGTCGCCGGTGACTTGCGGGTTGTCCATGAAGCGCGGATCGTTCCGAGTATCGGGCACGACTATGATATCGTATTGGAGAATGGTGTGGGCGCAGAAAGCGTCGCGGCGCGAGGTTTCCCGGAGGGAGGCGCCCAGGATCGATTTGAACCATTGACGGTCGGAGTCGATCAGTGTCACGGCGGCAATGGGCGCGCCGCAGACGTAGGCGGCCAGACGCGTGAGTTCATCGTAGGTCTCCTCGGGGGGAGTATCCATCAGATGGCGCTCCCGCAAGGCGGCCAGGCGTGCGCTCTCATCCGTGGGCGTCGTGGCGGTCATGGGCGGTATTCGATCCTTCCCGGTCGCGACAGACCGGTCACATGTGTTCTAAGGATGATTATCGGCGGATTTTGGCCAAATTCTCAGGCCCGCTTTGGCCGGCGTCCCGCCATAAGCATAACCACCATCCCCCAGTGCGTCAAGTCTTTAAACCAAAAAAATGCATTTAGACCATTTGTGCACTAGAATGCAAACAT
>NZ_JBDSQY010000120.1:0-31707 GCF_039929585.1 Capsulimonas sp. | reverse complement strand
CCGGCTTTGGGAATATGAACGATCCAGGAGGCCACGGCGGCGGGGTTGTCCCAGTAGCCGATGAACTCGCGCCCGACTTCCTCCGCCAAGCGAATGTTCAGGCCGCTCAGCGTGGACTGGCGCGGCGCCAGTATGATGACGCCTCCCTGCCCAGGACCAACCGGCGCGCGGAGCGAGAACTGGGTCACTGCGCCTTCTTTCGACGATCCGCCCACGGTGACGGAATAGTCGCCGGACTCGACAGACCACTTTCGCTGCATGTTCCACACTTCGAGTTCATACGACGTGAGATGGAACGTGACGCGACGCTTCTCTCCCGCCTTGAGGGTGATGCGGCGGAAGCCTTTCAGCGCTTTTTCCGGGGTGACGACGCTGCTGACGCTAGGCTTTAAGTAGAGCTGCACGACTTCGTCGCCGGCCCGGGCGCCGGTATTCGCGACCGTCACCGAGACCGCTACATCGAGAGGTTTGCCGGGAGCGGATGCGGCGGCGGTCAAGCCGCTGTATTGGAACTTGGTGTAGCTCAAGCCGTGTCCGAATGGAAAGAGCGGCGCGGGATCGGCGTCAATGTAGTGATTTCTCTTGTTGCGGTCGTAGTTGTAGAAGTCCGGCAGCGCGCCGATACTGCGTGGGAACGAGATCGGCAGACGGCCCGACGGATTGTTATCGCCAAAGAGCGTCTCGGCGATGGCCTGCCCGCCACGCTCCCCCGGATACCAGGCCTCCAGGATCGCGGGGACATGCTCCGCCGCCCAGGGAAGCGCCAAGGGGCGTCCGTTTTGCAGAACCAGCACTGTGGGCGCGCCAGCCGCCGTGACCGCCTCCAGCAGCTCCTGCTGGCGATCGGGAAGCCCCAGGCTGCTGCGGTCTGCCCCCTCGCCCGAAATCCCCTGTCGTTCGCCCAGACAAAGGATCACGGCGTCGGCGCCGCGCGCCTTCGCGACGGCGGCGTCAATATTGTTTCCATCGTCGTAAACGACTTCGGTCCCTGCGGAAACAAGAGACTTGACGCCGTCCAGCACCGTAACAAATGTGACGTTGGCAAGCGGCGGCGTGTAGTCGCCGGTCTGCGCCGTGGCGGCGTTTGGACCAATGACCGTGATCTTCTTCAGCGTCTTGGCGAGCGGCAGCAAGGCGTTGTCGTTCTTCAGCAGGCACAAGGACTGCCGGGAAGATTGCAGCGTCGTGGCGAGATACGCCGGGCTGCGCATCACCTTGGGCGCGAGTTTCGTATCCACGTAGGGATGGTCGAACAGACCCAGCGCAAATTTGGCCCGCAGCACGCGCGAAACAGCCCGGTCCAGCACCGCAGGCGCGAGTGATCCTGTGCGGATCCCGCTGATAATGGCGTTCTGAAATGTGTCGTGATCGAAATCGTAGAACTGCATGTCCACGCCCGCCGTCAGCGCCATGCGCACGGCGTCGCCGGGCGTCGCCGCCAGGCCATGCGTGTCGTAAAGATAGCGGATGGCGCCCAGGTCCGCGAGCACGAAACCCTGGAACCCCCACTCTTTGCGCAGAATGTCCGTCAAAAGCCAGGAGTTCGCGGTGCAGGGAATGCCGTCGATCTCATGGTACGCGACCATGACGCCCATGGCGTGGGATCGCCGGATCGCCGGCTCAAACGAGCGAAGCATCACCGTGCGGATTTCACGCTCTCCGGCGTGCACCGGCGCGGTGTTCAATCCGCCTTCCGGAGAGCCATGGCCCGCGAAGTGCTTCGGCTCGGAAATCACGGTATGGTCGGTGTCCAGCGAATCGCCCTGCATGCCGTGTACATACGCCGCTCCCAGCTCGCCAGTCAGATAAGGGTCCTCGCCGAAGTCCTCCTCCACACGTCCCCAGCGCGGATCGCGCGCCACATCCAGCACCGGCCCCAGCAGCATATGCACTCCCGAAGCGCGCGCCTCGGCCGCAATGCCGGCGGCGGTTCGGCGCGCCAGCTCCGGGTTCCACGTCGCCGCCAGATTGATGCTCTGGGGATAAAGTGTCCCATCCTGATACGAATTGGCGAAGCCGTGCAGCCCCTCCTCGATAAACAGCGCAGGGATGCCCAGCCGGTTATGCCCGATCACCCAGCGCTGGATCTCATTGGAAAGCGCGGCGTCCGCATAGAGATCGTGGATGCTGCCCACGCCGGCGGCGCCCAGCGACTTCGTCATCTTCGCCGCATCCACATGCGCGCCGGGCCGGGCGTGCGTGCCGTCGATCTTATCGACAATGTCCGTTCCCGGGTACATGTCGAGCTGCCGCGCCTTCTCCTCCACCGTCATGCGCCCAACCAGATCCTGAACCCGGCGCTCGATCGGCGCGCCGCGCTGTTGGTAAAGCGGGGCTGTGTTCTTTGCCGCCTGTGACGTCACTGGACAGAGCATCGCTGTCAGGGAGGCCAGCAGCATTGCCGAATTATTTCTCATGGGGACCTCTTATCTGGAAGTGAAACATTTCAACAAATCTATTATAAGGCATGAATGCAGATTATGCAACCGGTTTCAAAACAACCGGGCAAGGCGTGAGTTAAGCCTTGCCCGTTGTTCTGGCCCGAACCGGAGCCCCTACCTTTGTTATTTACTGACGACCGGCGTGAGCGTCAGTGAGCGCAGGTTCATCACGCGCGTGTGCTGCATGTTCGTGGGCTTGAGAGTGATCTTGATCGTCCCGAAACTCGTCACGTTCACGGTTCCGAGGGGCAGATCAATATAGGTCGTCCAGCCCGCAGTGGTTGGGACGACGCCGGGGAGTTCCTGCCCCGCCACATCGACCACGAATTTGCTGCCGGCTTCGTCGGTCGGACAAGCGACGTTCATGGAAACGGCGTAGGCGCCGGGTTTGACGTCCTTCACGGTCCACAGAAGCGAAGTCTTGGGATCTGCCCAGGTTCCGATATTATTGGGCGCTCCGATCTCCAGCGCGGCGTCGCCGTCCACATCGGCGTCATCGGCTGTGGCGACGATCGTTCCATCGGGTTTTGGCGTGACGGTGAGAGTCGCCGGCGCGCCGGGAACGTAAGTATCGTAAAGGCTCCGGACTTGCAGGGCTTTTTGCACGTGCGCCAGGTCCGTCTTCTTCGCAGGAGTGAGGGTGATCGTTACAGGCGCGCCGGGACGCAGGTGGACGAAGTTATCCGAGAAACGTGCGTCCATTCCCGCAAGATCCAGCCACGAAAAGAGCGCGGGACGGGTGGCGGTCAAGGTGACCCGATACGATTGCCCCGCCTGTGCGATCTTCGCGCGGATATTCGGCGCGGCAAGCGTCATATTCTTTGGCTTTGCGAAGGTGAGGACAGCGGTGGAGATCGGCTGACCGGGAACGGAAAGCTCCGACCACAGCAGCAGGGCGCCGGCTCCCTCTTTCGCGACGGCGGCTTTCTTCGCCAGAGACAGCGCGCGCACGCTCGTTGTTCCGGCGGGGATCGCGACGGGCTGCATTCCCTTTTCGATGGTTGTCCCGTCCATGCGCATCAGCGCCCAGCGGACATTTCCACGCAGGGGCTTCGGAATGTCGCTGCTCACCCAGAGTTGCGCGTTTCCCTCGGCGCCGTCCGTCTGTCCAGAAAGCATCACAGGCGCGTAAGCATGGCGAATGCGATACCAGAGCGCTTTCGGCCGTCCGTAATAATCCATCATCGACCAGCTAATCGACGGCCAGCAGTCGTTGTACTGCCAGACCAGGCTGCCGGTGGAGTTCGGCCAGTCGCGCCGCCAATGCTCGACGCCTGTGAGCACGCCGTCGGCCTGCTGGATCTGGCTCAGCCAGAGCGCGGAGTCGAAGTCCTTGGGATTACGGTAGTAACGCTTTGCCGTGCTGAGGATTAACTGATTGCCGTCGCGCCAGTTCCGCTGGTGGTACTCCATGACCGGCGACAGCACTGAGGCGCGATCTGCGTGTGACGTAAATTGCTCCACGCTGCGCGGTTGTGGGAACGCTTGAAAACCGAACTCGGACATGAACCCATGCACGTCTCGGTACGATTCGAAGCCCGACGAACCGTGCCAGACATTCCAATCGTGATCGTCCCCGGCCTCTGGGCTGCCGGGGGTGTAGACGGCGTCCGGAGAAAGATCGCGGACGACATCCGCAAGCAGACCGTGAAACAGCTTATTGTAGTCTTCATGCGTCATATGGTTCGGATCGGTCTTGTCCGCCACAAAACCGATCACTTCATTGTTGCCGGACCAGACCACGAGGCTGGGATGATTGCGCAGACGACGAACGTTATCTTGCGCCTCGGCCTTGACGTTCGCCATCCAGGCCGGGTCAAAGGCGGGGTAAGACGCATCAGCAAACTTGAACTCGGACCAGAGCAGAAGGCCCCGTTTGTCGGCCTCGTCATAAAAGGCGTCGCCGTCATAGTAACCGCCGCCCCACAGGCGCATCATGTTCATATTGGCGTTGATGGCGTCGTCGATCAACCGCCGCTGACGCGCCGGATTGGCGCGGGTCGTCAGCGAATCTTCCGGAACCCAGTTGGATCCCTTGGCGAAGAACGGACGCCCGTTGATCGCCAGCGTCAGCGGGCGCTTGCTCGTCTTGGCCATCCAGGTGATCGTGCGCAGTCCGAAGCGCTGCGTCTTTTGATCGACCACAGCGCCCCGCGCGTCACGCAGCTCTACTTGGATGTCGTAAAGATTCTGGGCGCCCATCCCCACCGGCCACCAGAGGTGCGGACGCGCGATCGTCAGCTTCGAAATGCTCTTGCCGCCCGCAAGCGGCGTATCCGCCTCGGTAACTTTTCGTCCCTGAAACAGCACGGCGACATGCGCCTTGACCGGCGCCGATGTATCCGCCGCGACTTCAACACGCAGGCCGACACGACCCGGCGACCGATGATCCTGAATGACGCCAACATCCGTCAGACGCGCCTCGTCCCAGCCGATCAATCCGATCTTCTTCCAAATGCCGCTGGTCATCAGCTCCGGCGCAAAGTCCCATCCCGGCTGAAACGGCGACTTGCGCAAGTATCCCATGCCGTGCGTCTCCACGGGTTTGCCGGGAAACGCCGCCTGATTGACATGCGCCTCCAGATAGGGAGCGACAGGCGCGAATACAACCTGGATTTTGTTGTCGCCAGTATGCAATAACGGCCGGACATCGAACTCCCATGTCCGGAACATATTATCCGTGTGTGCGATAAGCTTGCCGTTCACCTGAATCGTCGCCAGCGTGTCCAAGCCCTCACAGCGCAGTCGAATCTGGCGATGCTTTAAAAACCCAGCAGACACGGTAAAGCTTCGCACATAAGTCCATGGGACTTCTTTGACCCATTGCGATGACTTATTATTATCGCGATAGAACGGGTTCGAAATTTTACCCGCCGCCATCAAATCGGTCTGGACGACGCCCGGAACTGTCGCCGGCAGCGACAACTTGCGGTCGGCCTGTGTCAGCCGCCACGCGCCCTCCAGCCCCACCCGCTCCGGCGAGGCCGCATGGGAAGTGATATGCATGGCAAGCTCTAAAAGGCAGGCGGCAATTGCAAGATATTTCATGGATCGCGACACTCCGGGAATCGACATAGTCCTACGCTGTAAACGCTTTCTGTAAGCGCTTACATTATAACAAGATATGATTGCACTGTCAATTCATTTCTGAGAAAGGCTGCGCTGTCGCAGAAAGGGCATATAGCTGGTCGCCAAATATTGTCCCATCTCCCGCTCGACGATCCATTCGATCTGGCCTCGATGATGCTGGCCATGCGAGAGAATTTGCGTTAAGATTTCGCTCACCGTGTTCTGAAACATTCGGCCATTGGGTGCATAGGAAGTGATGCTTTTGCTGAAATCAGCATCCTCCAGCTCCATGACGATCGCCCGAAGCACTTCCGTACTCGATTGGAGATGAGACCTGCATTCTTCCAGCGACCACTGCGGAGAGCAATCGATATTCTCTGGAACACCGTGGCCATTCATCAGATAAACCCAGGGCTGCATGTCCGCGATCAAGTGCCCGAAGATCGTAACGACCTCTGACGGAACAGTGTTGGTGGAAAGAAAGCTCACAATCTGTCGATTGGCACACTCTTCATATTCGAACATATGCCGGAAGTATAGAGCGATGGAACTGTCAGACATCATCGAATTTCTCCTTTGAACATCCCTGAGGACGGCGCAAACGAGAACAGAGCAGCCTTGTGGCTGCCCTGTTTTCATATCTCATCTGTCTGGCGCATATCTCAGTGAAGGCGACTCGCTACTCCGAAACGCCGTATTTCTTCTTGACCAAGCCCGCCAGCTCACCCGCGAGCGCTTCGATCTCGGACTGATCCGGACCTTCGGCCATGATTCGGATGAGCTTCTCGGTGCCGGAAGCGCGGACGTTGAGACGGCCGCGGCCGGCGAGCTTTTCCTCGGTCTGCGTGATGGCGCGCTGGATTTCGGCGTCGCTCTGCCAGGCGGTGCGGTCGGTGACGCGGACGCCGAGCAGGGTCTGGGGGTACTCGGACATTTGATCGGCGAGCGCGGAAAGCGGCTGGCCGGTTTCGCACATGACTTTGAGGACTTGCAGCGCGGTGAGCAGGCCATCGCCCGTGGTAGTCAGGTGGCCGAAGATTAAGTGTCCGGACTTCTCGCCGCCGAGAATATAGCCTTCGCGACGCATTTCCTCGCAGACGTATCGGTCGCCCACGGCGGTGCGCACCAAGGTGACGTCACTTGCGCGCAGCGCGACTTCCAGGCCCATGTTGCTCATGATCGTGCCGACGACCGTGTTGCGCGCGAGTTGGCCGCGGCCCGCAAGGTGGCGGCCGACGATCATCATCACGCGGTCGCCGTCCACCAGGCGGCCTTGTTCGTCGGCGAGGATCACTCGGTCGGCGTCGCCGTCGAACGCGATGCCGATCTGCGCGCCATGCTCGATCACGTTGGCGCGCATTTCGCCAGGATGCAGCGATCCGCAGCCGGCGTTGATATTGGTTCCATTCGGAGCGCAGTGCAGAGCGATCACGCTGGCGCCCAGGTCCATGGCGACGCGCGGCCCGATCTCGTGGTTCGCGCCATTGGCGGCGTCGATCACGATCTTGATGCCGTCCAGCCGCAGGCCGCCCATGGTTTCCTCCATGTGCTCGGCGTAGATGTCGCGCAGATGCGGATCGCGGCAGGCGATGCCGACCAGCGCGCCGCTCGGGCGCGGCAGGGTGAGCGCCTGCGGCACGAGCGCTTCGATCTCGGCCTCGATCGCATCATCCAATTTGTAGCCGTCAGCGCCGAAGAACTTGATGCCGTTGTCCTGATAGGGATTGTGGGAAGCCGAGATCACGACGCCGGCGTCGAACCCGGCTGTACGCGCGATATTGGCGACGGCAGGCGTGGGGACGACCCCAGGGCTGACGACGGTGGCGCCCATGGAGCAGAGACCTGCGGTAATCGCGGACTCCAGCAGCGTGCCGGAGACGCGGGTATCGCGGCCGATAACGAATTTGGGGGCGTGACTGCGCCCCAGGACACGGGCGGCGGCCGCTCCCAGCGCAAAGGCAAGAGACGGAGTGAGCTCCGTGTTGGCGACGCCTCGCACGCCGTCCGTACCGAACAACTTTTCTGACATAGCGGGAACGATTACTCCTGAATAGAACGGTCGAAAAAAGAGCGCCCGGCGGCTACGGCTGCGCGGGCGGCGCAGGCGCGATTGCCGGCCCCGGGGCCGTAAAAACGGGAACGATATGTACGGTCACCGTCACTTGAACGGCGGCGACAGGCGAAAGGGCGCGCAGCGGCGACAGCGTCACGGTTTTGACCACATCCTGCGCGGCGCCCGTGATATCGATAGGAGCGGTCGAGACCACTCCGACGCGCGCCAGGGTATCGATGCGTCCGGTAAACGGCACGCGCGCCGGATTGACCTGCACATCCGTGATCTTGAAACCAGGCGCCGGAACCCCGGTAATGTCCGGACTCACCAGCAGATCCTTGTTGGTGGTTTCTTCGATGATCCCCAGCCGGACATGAGCGGTTGGCGGCACAAGCGAGACATTATCTACGGGGCGCTTTTGATCGTCGATCGCCCGGATCTGGTAGTCATCCTCCAGCACACCGCCAGCGCCGGTGACCTCAGGACGCACGACCAGACGGAACACACGGTTGACGGCGTCCTCGCCGCCGATCACCGTCGCCTCCACGGGGGCGACGTCAGGCTTGCGAAAGACGTAGCCTTCAGGAGCCGACCCGCTCGGCTCGACCCGGATTCCCATGCGGCGCTTGCGCTTCGGCTGAAGCGTCAGTGTGATTGTGCGGGGCTCGGTGTCGCTGATCGTCACCGTGCCGGGAATGCCAGGAGCGAGCTTGGCTTCCACGGGCACGGAAGATTGTCGGCCGGTGTGCACACTGCTCAAATCCGCAGTCACAATGACGCTGTTCTCGGGCAAGCGGCTCAGCTCTTCGAGTGGGCCTTCCAGCGTTACGGTGACCGTCGGCGACGATTGATCGGCGATCAGCATCCCTGTCGGCAGGTTTCGCGTCACAACCGTGGTATGGACATCATGCGTCTTGATCGGGTTCTGCTGCGCGTCGACATACCAGCGCAGCGCACATGCGCACAGCAGGGCCAGCAGCTTATAAGACAGATTTTCGCGCAAACGGGCGAGCATGGCGGTTCCTAGTACGGAGCAAAGCGTTTACGCGGACGGCGGAGTTCCCGGTCCATCGGTCCCCGGCGGAGGCGAGGGCGCCGGCTGTTTCTGCGCGCCCCGAGATACGTTCAAAAACGGCGCGAGACTGGTGAACGGACTGACAGTCGCCTTCACCGCCGCGCGCGCCTTGGCGCGACGCCGGCGAGAGACCGGCCGCTCACGCCCCATCACGCCCTGCATCAATCGATCGCGCAGGGCGTCGTCGCGCAGGCCGCGAACCATCTTGCCTTCAAAGGCGACGGAAATGATGCCGGTCTCCTCGGAAACCACCAGAACCAGGGCGTCGCTCTGCTCCGACATTCCCAGAGCGGCCTTGTGGCGCGTATGCACCATGGCGCCGATATCCCGGTTGTCCGAAAGGGGCAGCGTACAGCCCGCCGCCACGATCCGGTCGCGGCGCACGATCGCCGCGCCGTCATGAAGAGGACAACCTGGGTAAAAAATCGTCTCCAGCAGCTCGGCGCTAATCACCGCGTTCATCAGCGTGCCGGTGCCGATGATCTCCGTCAGACCCGTTTCGCGCTCCAGCACTACCAGGGCGCCGATTTTTTTGTCGGACAAGAAACTGGCCGCGCGGACGAGTTCCGCCACCATCACGGAAACGTCTTCTTTTTCCAGCCCAACGAAGTTTTTGCCCCAGAATCCGACCCGCCCGACTTCTTCCAAGGCGTGCCGCAGCTCGGGATAAAAGAGGATGACGATCGCGACCGGGCCAAGCAGAAACATCTGCTTGAGCAGCCAGTTCAGCGCCGTCAAGTGCGCCCAGTCAGAGAACCAGAGGATCAGAACGAAGATCAGGAGACCGGAGATGATCTGCCACGCGCGCGTACCTTTGGCAAGCATGATCAAATGGTAGATCAGGTAAGCGACCACCAAGATATCGACGCCCGCATGGACGAATCCCAGCAGATCCGCCGTCGTCCATTTGTGCTGCCAGCCGTGCATTTCTCAACCCCAAACCGTGCGCCATCGCCTCTCAGTATATCATAACGGCCCTGCCGAATGCAACCATGCGCCGTCGAAGAGTCCTGACAGCGAACAAGAGCCCCAGGCTTCGCCCAGGGCTCTTGTTCGTCATTCGTACAATTCGGCGCCATCCCGGCGCGTCTCGCCGGGATGGCTCGGACTTAGTTGCGGGCGGATCCCGGCTGGGTCGGCGGCGGGTTCGGCGGCAGGCCTCCGGGAGGCGTGATCACCAGAACCGACGCGGTGCTGGAGTAGATCCAGTATCCCACCCACGGAACCAGAGGAGCGTTCGCGGTCAGCTGGACGTAGTCGTTGCTGGCCTGCCGGTATGCCCACGGCAACTTCACAACCTTACTTGCCGGAAGGGTCGAGCTCAGCAGGTTCCCCTTAACATCGTAGACGGCGATGGAGGACAACAACGTGTTCTCAAGGAAGGGGTTGCCGATCTGGTTCCAGCCTGTCTGCAGAACTTTTTGGAAGACTGCGGTTGTTTTAACCGGCGTCCCCTGGAAGTGGGTGAAATTATCAGCGGCAAACTTAACCCAGTATCCTTCCCCAGGACGAAGGGTATCGGCAGGGAATGTCGGGTACGAGACATACTGCAGTTGGGACGGCTGATACGAGTACAGGCGCTGCTCACGCGTCAGAGGCGCCGTCAATCCGATCAGCGACGGGTAACTCACGTCATTGAGGGAGAAGTCATAAGGCGCCGAAATCATCTGCAGACCGGCGGAGAACGGATGTCCGACAGTAAGAACGAAGTCGTGGACTGTGGTAGCGCCCGCGACGACGTTAATTCCCGCGTCGATTCGACCGGCGAAGGGCGCCTTGGTCGCGCTCACCGTATAGGTGAGTTTGCTGGACAGATCCTTGGTATACTTGCCATCCACGCCCGTCACGAGATCGGTCCCAATCGTCGCGCCGGTGTCCTCACGGACAAAATGCAGGGTGGCGCCCGCAAGCGGCGCCCCATCGGCATCTAATACCGTTCCAGACAGCGTGCCGAAGCTCGCCGGATCCGAAGTCGCCAGTCGATTCAGCAATTCGAGACCGTTGAACGATCCCCATCCCGTGGCGTCGTCGTATCCTACTTTGGCGCTGTAGATCAGGTTATCGCCAACCGTGACGTCATGGAACGCCGCTGCGTAATCTGCTGGGTCGCGGGCAAGAGCGTAGATAGGCGGGTTCGCTTCGCCAAGAGCAGAATCGCCGACATTCGCGCGCTGCTGATTGACGAGAGTAATGAAGGCCGCCCAAATTGGCGTCGCGGCGCTGGTGCCGCCGCTCGAAGACCACCCGCCTCCATCAGCAACATAGATATCGTAGCCCGTGGCGGGATCCGCATCCAGCGCCACATCGGGAACGTCACGCATGTCGGGGGATTCCCCGACCGGAGTGGGCGACTTCTGGTAGTCGGGCTTGGGCCAGATCACGCTCTTGCCGCCGCCGCTTCCGCCGCCGTTCAGCGGAGCGTCCGCCAGCGTCCCCTTCCAAACGGTTTCGGAAACAAACGTTCCGCCGATACCGGTCGTGGTAAGGGTCGTGCCGCCGACCCCCGTCACATGCGGCTGCGATGCGGGATCGCTCACGGAAACGGTGGGAGTGGTCTGGGAACCAGCATCAGCATATGCGCCGCCGTCACCAGAAGAGTTGAAGATCGATTGCCGCTGCGCCGCCATCTGCGTGAAGACTTGCGCCTCCGCCAGACGAGTGGCGTTATCCACCAGGCTTTCGGCCAATCCCCAACTGACGCTGACAACCGGCGCAAGATTATCGTCGGCAATCCGCTGATAAAGGCCGAGCGCATCGGAGTTCTTCGCCTCGTAAACGTAGAGATGGTCGAGCTTGGGCGCAAGCGCCAGCACCATATCGATGTCAAGGATGACTTCGAGAAAGCCGCCATCGGTGCCCGCGTTGGGAAGGCCGCTGAACCCGTTGTAAAGAATATTGGTGATGTTCGGCGTTCCCAAATTGAATTGGGTCGTGTATTTCGTCACGTCCGCCATATCGTAGCCGTCCAGCTGGAACACCGCCAGCGACTGACCTTCACCCTTATAGGGGACTGTTTTCAGATTGTAAGCGGCGAGGATGTCGTTTGGAGCCAATCCGCCTGCGGGTCCCGAGCCGATGGCGCTCGGATTCAGCAGCGACTGCAAGTCGGTTTGGAACTTCGGCGCAGCTTTGCGGTGATAGTTGACGCTTGGGATGCTGTTTAGCCCCGTAACGCCGAGGATCCGGGAGGCGACGCCCTGAGGAATGGTCGGCGCGACGTTATTTGTGTAAACCACACTGCCGGTGGGCAGCAAGTACCGGTCAAGCTTCACGTTGAAGGCCGATTCGACATTCCGACTGGAGCCGCGCACCAGCACGAGCGACCGGGTTGGAGACGCCTCCGCCACGGAAAGCCCCTGGGACTTCGCATAGGAGATAACGGTATCGAAATCTTCATGGGACGGAGAATACAGCTCTCGGAATTGCTTTGAGGTCAACCCCTTGCCGTACAGCGCGTCTTTAGGATCAGCGATGCGGCGGACATATTCATCCAGTGCGGCGCGGTTGCGCAGCGGCAGGCTCACGGTGATGCTGACCTGCGTTTGCCCATCCTGGCGACCCAGAAATCGGGACCGGTTCAGCAAGGGCGCAACGCCTGGGGCAAATTCATTATGCGGGACCGCAACCCGAGGCTGAGAGGCGAACTCAGCCTTGATTTGCGCTAAGGATGCGGTGGTTTGCGCCCCGGCTGCGTGCGCACCCGCGACAGCCAATATGGCGGTCAGGGTCGCCGCGTAGGCGGCCCCGGACCGTCGGACGCGAGAGCGCCTCTGATAGCGAGAGTACATGTTGAAAACGACTCCTTAGTCAAACAGGAAAATGGGCGGGAAGCGGAGCGGCGGGCCGCCGGGCGGTGACAAGCCTTACTCTTTTTTATATTATATGTAACGCACAGGAATCTGTCAAGGAAAATTCACGCAAATTGGTTTCATCACGCAAAGATAAGGGATAATGAAAGCGGCCGGTTATGAAGATCCCCGCAAGGAGCAACTCAATTGCAATGAGAGAAATACAGACCATTTTCATCGGAAGCGGCGATCCAGGCTTAATAGAACGCACACAAACGCTTTCGCCAACCCTGCAAATTATTTCCAGCCGGCAGCTGAAAGAAAATCCCGAGGCCCTGTCGACAATCGACGCAGCCTACGGATGGCTCGGCAAAGATGAGGTTGCTCAGGCGACCAGCCTGCGCTGGCTGCAGCTGGCTTCGGCGGGGGTCAATGGACTGATCACCCCCGAGATCAAGGCGCGCGATCTGATTATCACGAACGCTCGTGGCATCCATGCCGAACCGATCACGGAGCACATGTTCGGCATGCTGCTGATGTTCACTCGCCGTCTCGGCGAGGCGTGGGATCGTCATAAGATCGGCAAGTGGAACGGCGAGGGCCTTGGCGATCGTGTGCTCCTGCTGGCAGGCAAGACGCTAGGTATCCTCGGTGTCGGCGCCATCGGCGGTCAGAGCGCCAAGGTCGGCAAGGCATTCGATATGCATGTGGTCGGTCTGCGGCGCACCGGCGAGCCTCATGAATATGTGGACCGAATGTACACGCTGGACCAAACGCACGAGTTTCTGGCCGCAAGCGACATCATCATGAATATCCTTCCGAAAACAGAGAAAACAATGGGCTTTCTCGGCCCCCAAGAGTTCGAAGCGATGAAGCCCGGCGCGATCTTAATCAACACAGGCCGCGGCTCGACCGTCGACACCGACGCCATGATCGCCGCCCTCCACAGCGGCAAACTCGGGGCGGCCCTGCTCGACGTCACCGCCCCCGAGCCTCTTCCCGAAGGCCATCCACTCTGGACAGCCCCCAACGTCTTTATCACGCCGCATTACAGCGGCGCGCATCCCGAGTACGACGAACGCGCGGACAAGATCTTTCTGGAGAACCTGCGGCGCTACTTAGCAGGAGAGGTCTTGATGAACGTAGTGGATAAAGAAGAGGGATATTGAGACTGCCCCGAAGTAAAGCAAACCATGTCTACCAACCCATTGCGATCCGTCACTCATGAACCATGCACGTGCGGAACGCTAGAGCGTGCGGCGGGAAGGCCCCTGCGTCGAAGCGAGCAGAGCTATTTGCCCACATATCCCGCTCCGAAATGGATCAGCTAAGCGCGCTGACGGTGGGTCTGCATACCATTGAGGAAGTCATCGCGAAGTACGGAAACCCTGATGAGGAGCCCCCTTCTGGTTCTAGGAACTCATACACACGTTCCGATGGGTCGACTTATCATGAAACCTATCGAAGTTTGCGCTATCACAATCTCTCAGAGACCGCCGACGTACACGTGAATGTAAGCGGCGATGGCCGCGTGTCGTTTGGTTTCACTGGGAAATATATTGGCCCGCCAAGAAAGCAGTCGTGAGAGACGGGTTATTTCGGCGCGACGGGGACATCGCTCTTGCGGGTCACTTCCTCGCCAGCGTCTTCGAGCGGAGCAGTGAAGTTGTACTGGCTGAGCACTAATTTGCCCTGTTTGCCGACATTCGCCTCATACTCGTAGGAAGTGACCGAGCAGTTCGCGACATCCTGCGCGATATCGATTGTCAGAATCTGCTCCTCTGTTAATCCTTCTAATATGTAACGGAAGCACAGCACGACGACTTGGTGCGCGACAATCAGGACGCGTTCGTGGCGATACTCGCGCGCGATCGTGTTGGTAACGCTGCGCAGGCGCAGGATGACGTCGCACCAGCTTTCGCCGCCGGGAGGCCGATGGTAAAACTTGCCGAGGGCCAGACGGAACGCCATTTGATCGGGAAAGCGCTCCTTCACGCCTTCGACCGTCAGGCGATCCAAAACGCCAAACTCCTTTTCGCGAAGGCGCTCGTCCTCAATGATCGGCAGGTCGTCATGAAGCATTCCCGCCGTCTCCAGCACAATGCGGGCGGTATCCCGCGTCCGAACATAGGGAGAGGTGAGGACTACCGTCGGGCGCCGCTCTGGCGGCAAAGCCGCGAACCAACGGCCCAGTGCGGCCGCCTGCCGCTCGCCAAGCTCCGATAGCGGGACATCCATATCCCGCGAAGCGATCTGGATCACTGGATGGCCGGCGGCGACCGCCTCGTCCCGGGCGACATTGCCGGCGCTTTGTCCATGGCGAACAATTAGTATTTCGTCCGGCCACTTTTGGTGTTCAATCACAATTTTCTCCCAGCAGGCAGGTAAACTGATTGTAGCCGAAGACGGCTCAGGCCAAACATGGCCGCCGGAACTATTGCCTCTATCCCGGCGCTCTTAAGGATTCCGACCTCTCTTTTTCGCCGCGATGCGCCGAAGATAAAAACAGCCAATAATACGGGGACGCCGATCGGCGCGCCTCAGTGACCGGCACAAGGAATTTGTCTATGAAGCATGTTGATATGGTCGTGATCGGCAGCGGACCGGCCGGCCAGAAGGCGGCGATCCAGGCCGCGAAACTCGGCAAAAGCGTTACCCTCGTTGAGAAAAACAACATCATTGGCGGCGCCTGCATCCATACAGGGACGATCCCCAGCAAGGCGCTCCGCGAATCCGTTCTTCAACTCACCGGCATCCATCAGAGCACTCTGAACAACGCCAACCCCGTCAATAAAAGCGACATCACGCTCGACGATTTGATCTTCCGGTGCCACCAGGTGATCCGGACCGAGATCGACGTGATTCGTGAGCATATGCAGCGCAATAACGTCGAGATGGTCTGGGGCGAAGCCCACTTCAAGGACGCGCACACGATCGATATCGTCCGACCCAGCGCCTGCGAAACGATCGAAGCCGACCACATCGTCATCGCCAGCGGCACCACGCCGGCCCGGCCCAATAGCATCACCTTTGACAGCGAGCGCGTTTTGGACAGCGACAGCTTCCTGCGCCTGCCCGCGCTTCCCAAGAGCATCATCATCGTCGGCGGCGGCGTGATCGGCACCGAGTACGCTTGTATGATGGCCGCCCTCGGCATCCGCGTCGTGCTGATCGAAGCCCGCCCGATGCTGCTGGAGTTCGCCGACTCCGAGATCATCGAAGCGCTCCAATATCGTATGCGCGCCATGGGCGTCACCCTGCGCCTGAACGAGCGCGTCGACGACATCCGTGTCCTGCCCGACGGCCTCGTCCAGGCGACGATGCAGAGCGGCAAGCATATCCGCGCCGATTCGCTCCTGTACTGTATCGGCCGTCAGGGCGCCACCGGCAAGATGGACTTGGACAAGGTCGGACTTACCCCTGACTCACGCGGCCGACTGAAGGTCAACGAGCATTACCAGACGGAGATTCCACACATCTATGCGGTCGGCGATGTAATTGGATTCCCGGCCCTCGCCAGCACCAGCATGGAGCAGGGGCGTCTCGCCAGCTGCCACGCCTACGGCGAACCGACCTCCTCGATCCCTGAACTCTTCCCGGTCGGTATCTACTCGATCCCGGAGATCTCGATGGTCGGCAAGACCGAAGCGGCCCTGACCGACGAAGGCATTCCCTACGAAGCCGGCGTCGCGCAGTACCGCGAGATCGCGCGTGGCCAATTGCTTGGCGACGAAGGCGGCATGCTCAAGCTCCTGATTCACGAGCAGACCCGCCAGATCCTCGGCGTCCACGCCATCGGCACCGGCGCGACCGAACTGATCCACATCGGCCAGGCCGTGATGGCGCTCAAGGGCACCGTCGATTACTTCATCAACAACGTGTTCAACTACCCGACCCTGGCCGAGTGCTACAAGGTCGCCGCCCTGAACGGCAGCAATAAACTTCGTTTACTGCAGTCTTCACCAACGTCGCTGGAGACGCCGAAGTTGAAGATCGTCGGCGCATAATACGCGTTAAGAAAAAGAGCCGGGAGCGCATTGCGTCTCTCGGCTCTTTTTGTGCTTTGAGGCGATAGAGTATAAAGCCACAAGTAAAAACCTATGCCGCCATCGAGCCCCGGTTTTTATAACTGGGGTAAATGCGGCAAGGCCGAGACTTGGAATATTACCCCGCCGCTGGGCGCGTAATCTCGATCAGGATTTCGGTGCCTTTGGGGGAAGTAGAGAGCATCAGGGTGTCGCACATGGCGATCATCAGGGTAAAGCCCATTCCCAGGGTACCCTGGGTGGAGAAACCGGCTTCGAGGGTGGCGCGGGCGAGGTTGACGGGGGAGATGCCTTCGCCTTGGTCGGAGATCATGGCGGAGATTTTGGTTTCGGAAATCCATAGCGACAATGAGCCGCCGCCGGCGTGTTTCAAAGAGTTGGTCGCGGCCTCAGTGACACACATCAGGAGATCGTCCAGTCGGTCACACGAAGCGCCGCGCGCCTCCAGAGCAACACGAACGCGGCTTCGGACGAGGGAGACATCATCCAGGGAGCGCAGCGGGTACTGCACGGCGGCGGGGCCGAGAACCGCGCTGCGTAAGTCGTCGGGAGTGCTCAGACGCAGGCGGCCGCCAGTGGCCGCCAGCAGGACTTCCTGGCTGAAGGCGATGCGGCGCTGCTCGCTGACCTCCAGCGCGCGCCGCGCTTCGCTGCACCGTCCGGAAACGGACGCTAGGACCGGCCCGGCGGCGACCAGCAGCGCAAAGGAAAGAGCGCTGTTCTGATCGGCAAACTGGAGGGTTCCCGGCGCGTGAGGCAGCAGGCTCAGCCCGGACACGGCGGCCGTAGCGAGCCAGGCGCCCATCGCGGCGAGACGGCCATGACGTACGCCCGTCTGCAGAACCGGCGCCAGCATCAGCAGCACCTGCGGAGAGCTGCCCGGCAGGTAGTGCTGGAGCGACCGAACGATCAGGTCGGACGCGCAGAAAACACCGGCGCTCCATATCCAGCTCATGATGGGGCGCGCAGACTCGCTGCACAGCGCCTCGGTCACTCGAATCGCTTGTGCGTCAACTCGCTCATTCAGCTGCGCCAGATAATCCTGACTTCCGGCTCTTTCTAGATTTAGGTTGACGCTCATTTCGACGATTGCTTCTTCCAAAAGTGTGGGCCACCATCAGGTGGACGTAGCTCCATTATCGGCAAGCATACGAGATTACTGGAATCTCAAGTTAGGCTGCAATAAGCGCATGGCGACAAAACGACAGAACAAAACAACGATCGAAAAGTCGATCCCAATCGGTTATTTGAGAACGCCATCGGCGCTTGAAAAACTTAGAATCCGTCTGGTCGATCGATTCGACGACATTGAGGCAAACCGCTACGAATCGCTTGCCGATTTGAAACCGTTCGCCACGCTGGAGCGCATACCGATTTCGGCGTGGATCGCCGATCCAAAAGCCAAGCAGTTGCTTGCGGCGTGGGACGCGCTATCCGCCGTCCGCATTCCCACACCCGAGGTCGCGGACGCCCTTCGGACGATTCTGACGGAGACCGCGCCCGCTTCATCGATCCCCGCCCCTCGCCCCTTCCCGTTCGCCGAGCTGGCCGCGCCCGAGCCGCCCAAGCCCACCGCCGCCCATCCGCGCGCCTTCCGAGGAACGACCTACAAGCCGCCCAAGGACAAATCGCCGTCATCAACTGATTTGCGATTGTATCTATCAGACCAAGAGGCCATTCGAGACCTTGGAATGCGTCTTTTCCCTTCCGATACTTTTAATACGGATTCCCCTTCATCCACGTTTCATAATTCTATGATACCGGACCCCTCCCCGATCTTCATTGCGACCCTTTACCTCACCGTGCGCCACCGCTCGACAAACGAAATCGTCGCCGTGCACGCCCTGTTTCAGCGACTGGGACTGGAGCGCAATGAGCCACTGCTCGCCTGCGTCGCCGCGCTGTTCGCCGGTTCGAAATACGCACACGGTTGGTGTGAGATAATGGCGCTGCTGCCGCCAGACCAGCAGGCGGGATTTGCGGGGCTGCTGCTGGAGACGGAAGCAAGCCGCCTCGATCCTGGCTGGCAAGCAGACGGTTTGATCGAAATCCTCTTGGACGCCGCGAACAGTTCACAGTCGGCCTATCGTATTTATTGTTTGCTCGAAGGAATGTCGCTCGGCGCCTCCGCACGGTATTTACACGAAGGTCTTCGCTTGAATGATCGCCTCAAAACGAACAGCTCGTTTCACGACGTAATCGGAGGTGAAGATTTTCCGGCGGAGACGATGCACACCATACTCGACAGGCTGGGGCCGACCGACAGCGATGACGCGATATTTGATCGCTGGAAGTTTATTCACATATGGGAAGCATGCGGGAACCACAAAGGTCTTGCAGCGCTGATCGCGGAGCGTGACTGGTCACGATGGCGCCCGGACGTTCTTACCGCGCTGCTCTACTTCTATTCTTTATATACGCTTTGTGACAATTATCAGGAATCTCAGAAGAAATGGCCGGATGTCCGTGCGTATGCTGACGACCTTGAAGCAATCTTAGAGAAGACGCCGCCGGATTACCAGTGGAAGCTCGTGGACAGTCTGGAAACATTCGTCTGGCTGACAAGGCCAGAAGACTGGGGGCAGCGCCTCCTGCCGGACGCATGCGCGCTGTTGGCGTGTCTGTGCCGCTCGCCTTTGGATCTACGCCGCGACACGGCGCAGGTTTGGATGGAATTTATCGTTTATTTCGACGACTCCCACAAAGCGGCCCTTCTGGCGGCTCCGCAATCGTGCTTTCAGCATCTGGAGAAAAGCTGCCGCACAAACAATGAGAGAAACTTGATCGGTTACGGAACCCACGCCATCGCTCAGACGATGCCGATGTTCACACTCTCATGCTTTCTCAAAGCTCCTTCTCGCTTCTTTCGGGCTACAAAAACGCTGGGATGCCTGTCTAACGCGGAGCGCTTATCGTTCGCCAAAGCGTTCGCGTCCGAACCATTCATGGAGCGCGCCATTGACGAAATGAATGACCGGGACGCTTATGAGTTGATCGCGTCACAGGAACAAAACGTTCTCATTCAAGCGATCCCAAAAGAACTGACGCGTCACTATGGCGGCGGCGCGACGTTGAGCGAAGTTCGCGCGGCGCACTACCATGCTCTTATGCGTCGGCAATGGCTCAGAGCATGCTTAGAACTATTGGAGAACAAGATTTACGAGCGGCTCGCTCAGGGCTACCCGGTCGAAGAGTTGGATGAGAATACAAAACACGCGCTGCAAATACAAATGAAGGCGAAAGAAAACCGCCAGGCGCTCAAAAAGATGCTCACCGCGCACTGGGCGGGCCGGCGGAATTATCTCATCGACCATCCCAAAACGCAGGCTTGGCTAAGAACTCACCCCAAACTCAATACAAACGTCTGGCTGACCGGCGTTCTTTACGCGAGGACGCTTGCGCCCTATGGGGAAGTGGCTATTTCGGTGGAGCAAGACCCCGTGGAGGCGCTCAAGCTGGGCACATATGTGGGAAGCTGTCTGGGATTAGGAGGATCGTTCGCGTTCTCGGCGGCGGCGACGGTGCTGGACATCAACAAGCAGGTGCTTTACGCACGTGATTCAAAAGGAACGGTCCTGGCGCGCCAAGTAGTCGTTTACGCGGAATCCGATGAATTGCTTTGCTACTATGTTTACCCGCTGAGCGCGCCGGATTCGCTCCGGCGGCTATTTGCCGAATACGACCGCAAATTCGCTGCGGCGCTTGGCGTTCCCCTGTTCCAAGAGAGCGATGTGGAAGGCGGGGAGTACAGAGTCGAAATGATCCTTTCCCACGGCTGGTGGGATGATTATTTGGATCATGATGACTATCGCAAGTCCAAGAGTGACGACCACAATCTCACTCCATCACCATGATCACGCCGCAGAGGTCTTCGCCGTCGACGAGGGGGGTGCACGTTAATTTGAAGGTAATCGCTTTTCCCTGATGATGAGTGGCCTCAATAACGTCTTCAAAGGATGTGACGCCGCCGGCGAGGCACGCGTGAATAGATTGCTTGAGCTGATCGACAGGAAGCCCAATGTCGAGGCTGAAGAAATGCTTGCCCTGGACTTCTTTGGCGCTCAGGCCCCACAGCTCTTCCGCTTTGGAGTTCCAGCTCTGAACCTCCACTTCTCTGTTCATCACCACCACGGCGCCGTGCATGCTGGAGAGGACGGCGTTCAGGAACGTATTGGCGCGGCTGACCAAGTTGCTGCTCTGGCGCATCTCTTCGTTCATTGCTTGCAGTTCTTCATTCGTGGCCTGAAGCTCTTCGTATGCCTTTTCCAGCTCCCCTTGAAGCTCCTGAAGCGGAGCGACTTGTATGTCCGGCAGCGTTCCATTCGTCACTTTGGAAAAAATGCGCAGCTTCAAGTCCACAGGTGTGAAGAGACTGGAGTGCTTAAACAACGTCTCCGCTTTCCCTAAAAAGAGGTATCCGGCGTCGTTGAGGGCGAAGTGGAGCCGCGCGAGGATCTTCGCCTGGATCTCGGCGTGGAAGTACATTATGGCGTTGCGGCAGACCAGCAGATCGATCCGGGGAATCGGCGCGTCCTGGATCAAGTCGTGACAGTCAAAGATTACGACGCGGCGTAACTCCTTGCGAACTGTATACCGCGCGGCGGTGCGCACGAAGTATCGATCCAGATAATCCGGAGGAACGCCAATGACTTCGCGCGCGGTGTAGCCGGCGTGGCGAGCTTCAGCAAGCGCTTCCTCGTCGATATCCGTGGCGTAGATTTTGACACGGTCTTGAAACCGATCGACGCCGACTGCTTCAGCCAGCAGCATCGCCAGCGAATAAGCCTCCTCGCCGGACGCACAGCCGGCGCTCCAAACACGGACAGGATCATCCGGCCCCTTCGACGCCAGAATACGCGGAATGACTTCATCGCGAATGTGATCCCAGGAGGCGGGATCGCGAAAGAACGCGGTAACGTTGATCAAGATGGTATTAAACAGGTGCGAGAACTCTTCGGGATGCACTTCGAGGTAATGAGCATATTGGGAGTACGCCTCTACTCCGACATCGCTCATGCGCTTTTCCACGCGGCGCATCACGCTGTTTCTTTTGTATCCGGTGAAATCAAATCCGCGATTACGCTTCAGAGATTGCAGCAGCATTTCAAATTCCGATCGAGGGTTGTTCAGCTCGGTCATTTAAGAATGGAGCCTTTAAGAATGGGGCCTTGGGGAGAAGCGTTTCATCGATACCGTGTTTCTTTGTCGCACTTCTTAATATTATCGCGGGGATGTCGAGGATAAGGCAGACGGCGAAGGGCTTCGGCCGCACCGGCCGAAGCCCCTGTATCACGCCGCCGCGCCCTGTGGATTTGCGGAGGTCCGCGGCTTGATCTTACGACATTCGTGGCGGATCCGCTTTTGAAGCTCCAAGCGCTTAATGCGCGCTTGCTTCAGCTGCTCCATCAGCGCACGATAAGCGTCGCAGCTCGCCTGGATCTCCATCAAGCGTTCGCGACGCACGTATTCTTTGCGCACGCTGTCGCCGTCGCGCCACACGCGATAGTAGTAGGGTCCATGCAGGTTTCCCTCACGGCACCGGCATGTGGCTTTTCCGCACCGCGTATACTGCATGCAGATTTCACCCTGCAGTAATGGAATCGTCATATCGTCCGGGGATATCGAGTCGGATGGCATATCATTTCCTTTTTGCAATGAGCAAACAGATATCGTCATGAAGACCGCCGCCCGCATACTCCCGCAACCCGCGCTGAACGGCCTTGCCCGCAACCGTGATTTCGTCGTGCTCCATAGCGCACTTGTATGTCAGCCGCGCCAATCCTTCCGATCCAAAAAACGTCCCGTTCCGGCGCGCCTCAGCGAAGCCGTCGGTCGCCAGCACCGCCATATCGCCCGGCTCCAGAGTGCGGGTCACGGCAACGTACTGGTATCCAGGGAACACGCCGAGGATCATCCCCTGGTTTGGGATCAATTCGTACTCGCCCGAGGCCCGCACCAGGATCGGCTCGATTCCCGCCGTGAATATTTCGATCTCCCGCCGCCCCTTTACGGCGATGACCAGCGAGATCGCCACGAATGTATTCGGGTTCCAGTCGCCCCGCCCCTGCGCCGCGTAGATGTAGTCATTCAGCTGCGACAAAGCGCCCGCTGCATCGAGCCCCTGGTTCAAAAACGCGCGCAGTACAAACCGGACCTGCGACGTATAAACAGCGGCGGTAAGCCCCTTGCCGGAGACATCACCCACCACGAGGGCCATATGACCATCGTATTCGAAAGCGTCGCAGAAGTCGCCGCCGACCTGGGCTTCATCCAGCGCCGCTTCGTATCCAGTGTAAAGATCGATCGTCGGATCTTCCAGGCTGACCGCCGGCATCAGCGCCAGCTGGAGTGTCTCCGCAATGCGCCGCTGATGCTCGTAAGCGGCGTTGAGCTGCATCGTCCGCCGCTCGACGCGATCTTCGAGCTCCGCAGCGAACGCCGCGAGCTTATTCTCGGCGCGCTTGCGTTCGGTGATGTCCTGGACCACCCAGAGATAGGTAGGCCCGGAGTCGTTCGGGCCAGCCGACGCCGCGATATTCGCATCGAAAACCTCCGCGCCGCGCGGTGTGATTCTCGCATCGAAATCGACGCGACGGTCCCCGTTGCGAAGGCTGCTGAGTTCCCGGTAAAAGACGCTTTTGTCACCGGGGCCAAGGTAAACCGCCATGGGCTTGCGCCGCAAGTTCCTCTGCTCCACGCTCAGCATCACCGCCGCCGCCCGGTTCGCCTCCAGTATGATCCCATCACCATCCGTAAGCACATAACCGTGCGGCGCAAGGTCAAACAGATGGCGATAGCGGACCCTCTCAGCTTCAACCAGATTCCGAGCCTCGCTCAGCTCATCATTCTGCCGGCGAAGCTCTTCCTCAACGACACGAAGCTCTTCAAGCGTCACCTCAATTTCATGGAACGCCTCCATCAAAACGATACGCTCTGGAGACGCCTGCTTCCCTTGAGCCTGACGCAGGGTGTAAAGGCGCTTTTCCGATGCTTCGATCTTTGTGTTCGTCATTCGAGCCGCGCCTCCAGGGATATATACCTGCTTATCCAATTTCTTTACCATGTTTACTTATGGATTTACAATGAAATTACGACAGGGCTTTTTGTTTGGAAACGCGGAGAAACAAATCCACCCAATACTCTGAAAGTTTGGGATTACATGCGATCAAAAAGCTCGATTGCTTACTTATCCCCGCGCGGGCGCTCCCGGCATCGGCAGGAGCTTGACGATGTCCGGATATCCCATCGTGCTCGCCCACATCGCGGCGGTGGAGCCGGAGGCGTCTTTCACTGCGGCGTCGGCGCCCTTCGTCAGCAAAAGGGAAACCACTCCGGGACAGTCAGACTTAGCGGCGGTGATCAGCGCTGTTTCGCCAGCGCCGTTCACGGCGTTAATTTCCAGCCCCTTGCCGAGCAGAAGCGACACCATCTCCGGACGGTCGTATTTGGACGCATGGATCAAGGCCCCATCCCCGACGCCATCTGTTTCTTTGAGATCCGCGCCTTTATCCAGCAGCGCCGAGGCTGCCGGAACGCTCCCGCCACGCACCGCCATCAGAAACGCCGTATATCCATCTTTGTTTTTCGGCTTAAGGTCGGCGCTATTGTCCATCAGGAGATCGACAAGGTTAGCCTTGCCGGCGCGCGCCGCGAGGATCAGAGCCGTGTAACCCTCCTTGTCAGCGGCGTTGACATCGACTCCCGCCGCGATCAACAGGCGCGCGGTCACGGCGTCGCCGGCCTGCGCGCTCGCCATCAGCACGGTATTGTCCAAAATATCGACCGCTTTGGGGTCGGCGCCTTTGCCGAGCAGCATCTTGGCGATCGGAGCATTGCCCGTGCCGGCCGCGACCATCAAGGCAGTGTATCCTTCCTTGGTCTTGGCGTTCACCTCCGCCTGCTTACCAAGGAGCAGAGGAATATTCTCATCCTTCCCAGCGCCGGCGGCGAGGATCAGGGCGGTATATCCTCCGGTGTCCCGCGAGTTCACCGCCGCGCCTTTGGCCAGCAGGGGCGCCAGCATGTCGGAACCTTCATACTTCGCCGCCGCCATCAGCGGCGTATGCCCAGCGATATCTGGAATGTTGATGCCCGCTCCGTGCGACAGAAGCAGATTGACCATCTCCACATTTCCCGACAGCACCGCCTGGATCAGCGCCGTCTCCCCCGAGGCGTCCTTGGCGTTGGCGTCCGCGCCCTGCCCGAGCAGCGTCTGAACGGCGGTCAGATTATTGGCTTGGACCGCCTGAAACAGCTGCTGAGTCAGATACTGCTTCGCCGCGCCGTTGCGCCCCGGCTGCCCATTGCGTCCCGGCTGCCCTGGCTGTCCATTACGTCCCGGCCTCCGCCCGCCGCCAGGCCGGAGCCGGACCGGCGACTGCGGCGGCGGCTGGTACTGATACACGCTCATCGCGCCGCGCGGCCCCGCCTGGCTGGGCAGCGCCGAACCAAGCGCCGCCGCCAGGACCAATATCACAGCGGACTGCTGTCGAATACACATGGCGTTTACTCCCACGATTTCATAAAGTCCATGTCAACCCATGGACGCATTGTTAGACGCAGTCTGTCACGATTAGTTTCCCCGGGAGGTTTTGCGTAAAACTAGGGTCAGGGCTCGATTGTCAATGCAAAAAGCCGTTGGGTGCGCTCGCTATCGGCGTTTACGGCGTGTCCATCGACGAACACGATGTTGTATCGCTCGGCGCCAAGCAGGCCGCCGCCGTGCCAGGAGCCAAAGCTATCGGCGGATAAGAAAATCTCCGACGCGCCATGGACGCCGCCTGTGGCGTCCATCCCCTTGACGGTGGATTGAGATGATTGGAGCAGCGTGAGATACGTATTGTATTCGTAGCTGTCTCCGTACTTGTCATACGCCGTTGGAGAAGCATCCAACGGCACTGAATCCCCGTTCAATGCAAGACAAGCCCCGTAACCTCGATCGGATGGACACTTCCATACAAGTGCATTATGAAGATATGGCGACAGGACGACTTGTATTGGATCCATCTCTGAAATCGCGTCCGCGTATGGAGTATACAGCCATCCGTTCGTGTTCAAATCACAGGGAGAGCCGCCGTAGGGGAATTTGTCATCGTAATCCTGCGAATAGGTTTGAACGGCCAGTCCGATCTGGCGCAAATTCGAAAGACACTGCGTGCGCCGTCCCGATTCCCGCACGCGCGCCAGCACCGGCAGAATGATCCCCGCCAGAATGCTCACGATGGCGATCACCACCAGCAGCTCGATCAGCGTAAATCCGGAACGTTTGCAGGAACGCTCTTTCAGCATCATGGCGCTTCCCCTGGACGAAGTTTGTGCGTTAGCAGGCGGATGTCATGCTGTGCCGTGACCCTGACGACCACATCGGGATCGTGAGTTAAGACCGTCAGATAAGGCAGCGCGCGATCGTCGCGGAGGTTCCGAAAAATTTTACACGCCATGTACCGACCGCCGCTATCGTCCGTCTTGGGATCCACGGGATTACGATACGCCGTGAGTTCGGCGGCGAACGTAAAAATGGCGTCCTTCCTTGTCGGGGAAACCTTGGCGAGCGGAGCGACCATAAAAATAATGCCCGCCCATTGCCGGCGTGTCTCCATCTGCTCGGTTGTCCCTGGACGACGCGCGATGTCCATGAGCCAGTCCACATCCCCGTCGGACAGCGGCGTCCGATCCGACGTTTGGTCTTGAATGCGACCAAAATGTTCGGCGTCAGTTTTGTTCATGTCGCCGGATCGCTGAAGCTCCACGGCAAGCTGTGCGCCCGTATATGATTGTCGGTGGCGGACATATCCGTATATTGCGGCGGCAAATGCGAGCGACACCGGCAGCAGCAGCCACTTTTTCGTCATCATGTTTCACCGTCTCAAAATCGCTTACGCACTACCGCTCAGTATTACACAAATTTCCAGCTAACGTCGCCTTGCAACTTTTTCGTGTCTTTTTGGTCATAAAGAGACATAAGGAGCAGTGGAAGATCATGACAGAGTTCGATCGGACAGAGCGGCGGGAGCGTGTGCGCCGGGGCGCTTTGCTTTCGGCGGTGGCGGCGGCGGTGGTTTTGACGGGGTGCGGCCATGACACGCAGCGGAACTGTGTGGACCAAAATGGGGTGGTTCTCCCGGATTCGGCGTGCCGCAGCACCTATGTGGGAAGCGGCGGATATTATCGCTACCCCCACTGGGTTTATGGCGGCAGCCGCTCAGGTCCATATATGCGAGGCTACTCGGCCACGGCGCCGTCCAGCGGCCGCGTCGTCACGCCTTCGGGATCGGTGGTGCGCGGCGGCTTCGGCTTTTTCGGCGGCGGCGGACACGGCTTCGGAGGTGGAGGTTAACGATGCAGCGAATTGCAATCTCCCCTCGCCCCGATTGGCAGGCGAAAGTCGAGGCCCTCGGGCTGGTTTATCACAGCACGGACGGCAAGCCGTATTGGAACGAGTCAGCATATTATCGGTTTACGGCGCGTCAGGTCGATGAGATCGAAGCCGCGACCAATACGCTGCACGCCATGTGCCTGGAAGCCGCGCAGCACGTCATCGATCACAATCGGTTCGCGGAGCTTGGCGTTCCCCCGGCGGCGGTTGAGACAATCAAGGCCGCCTGGGAAGCCGAGCCGCCATCGATCTATGGACGCTTCGATCTGGCCTACGACGGGATCTCCCCGCCAAAGATGCTGGAGTACAACGCCGACACTCCGACGTCTCTGGTGGAGGCCGCCGTGGTCCAGTGGCGCTGGCTCACAGAGCGGTTCCCGGACGCCGACCAGTTCAACTCGATCTGGGAGGGGCTGGTGGAAAAGTGGACCGAACTGAAGACCGGCGGCTATTTGACGGGGACGCCCCTTTACTTCACGCATGTCAAAAGCACGGAAGATTTGATGACTGTGACCCTGCTGCGCGATACGGCCCAGGAAGCCGGGCTGATCACTCAGGGTATCCATATCAATGACATCGGCTGGGACACGGGCGCGCGAAGGTTCGTCGATCTCCAGGGGCATCCGATGAAGTCGATCTTCAAGCTGTATCCCTGGGAATGGCTCCTCGCCGAGACGTTCGGGCAGAACGCGCTCGCCACGTATCCGCAAGTGCAGTGGATCGAGCCGATTTGGAAGGTCTTACTGTCCAGCAAGGGCATCCTGCCGATCCTCTGGGAGCTTTACCCAAACCATCCCAATCTCCTGGAGGCGCACTTTGGCCGCTCCCATGAGATGCGCTATTATGTGAAGAAGCCCCTCTTCTCACGCGAGGGCGCGAACGTCACGATCAAGGACGACACGGGACTGACGCGCAGCGAGGGCAACTACGGGGAGGAAGGCTATATCTTCCAGGCGCTCGCGAAAATTCCGAACTTCGACGGCAATCGTCCGGTCATCGGCAGCTGGGTGATCGACGGCGCCGCGCGCGGCATGGGAGTTCGAGAATCCGACGGTCCAATCACGGATAATCTTTCCCGCTTCGCACCACACCTGTTCGAATAACAAGGTTATCGCCGCACGTCCCAAGAACCAAAAAATCAGCTCGCCGCCGAGCGAAATACTCTGGTATAATTGCGTTAGAGGCAAAGAGCACTTGATTCTGTAAGGCCGGGGAGCAGGAGACGCGCGATGAGTGACGAAAGCACGACCAGATTCACGGACTTCGCGGACCAGATGCTCGACAAGCTGGCCCAAAGTCTCGGCGGCCGCGCTGGCGCTTCGCTGGTCTTCGGCGACGCCGTCGAACGGGACGGTGTGACGATCATCCCGGTCGCCAAAACCCGTTATGGTTTTGGATTCGGCTTTGGCGCCGGGAAGCAGACCGACGAAGAGCAGGGCGAAGGCGGCGGCGGGGGCGGAGGCGTGATGTCGTATCCCGCCGGGTACATTGAAATTCGCGACGGCAAGGCGAAGTTCCGGTCCATCGGTCCTTCTCCCGCCGCAATCATACTCGCCACAATCGGCGCGACCATCGTAGGCAGCCTCGCCGTGATCGGCTGGGCCTGGGAATCACACGACAAAGGCAGGTAGCCCAAATGCTGGAACTCACCACCGACGCGCCCGTGTCCGAACTCGAGCGCCGTATTCTCACACAGCTTGTCCGCCACCGCCACTCCGCCTGGGCGCTGCGCGATTTACTGTCCGACGTTCCTGAGGAGGAAGCGTACCTTCAGCTCGCCGAATGCCTCGACCTTCTGCTGCACCGGGACGCCATCTTCGCCATGGATATCCGGGGCGGCGGCGAGCGCCGCTACTTCCCCGCCCGCCTGGAGATCGAAAGCGCCGCCGACTGCGACGCGCCGCATCTGATTGTCGGCCTCACCACCCACGGCGGCGAACTCTGGGAAGCCGACGCCCAGCCCGACTGGTCACGCCTGATCACCGTCACCCCCGATTATGAGACCTTCGACAAACGCTGGCACGTCTGCGCCGCCGACGCGCAGACCATCGACCATCACCTGAAAACCAGCGGCCTCGACGACTCCCATTTCCTCGGCGACCCCAAACACGACACCGTCGACAGCTGGCAGGTCACCTACTGGAAAACCCTTCCCGCCGCGCACCGACGCCGCTTCATGCTCACCTGCCGCGGCAAGGAGTACATCCGAGACCTGCGCAACACTTACGAGATATTGTAAATCTGTACTACCAATAATCACTGAGCAAGGACTACCTCATTATGCCCGGACGCAGCCATCGTGACCGTCTTCTCTTTGAACTCGCCGACACCCGCACGGAACTCATGGCCGCCGTCACTCCGTTAAAACCTGGCGGCCTTGACTGGGCGCCTGCCGAGGGTATGAAGACCATCCGTACGATTCTGCAGGAGATCGGAACGATGGAAAAGGTCACGCTCCACGTCGCGATCCATCAAGTGGCCCCCGATTGGGACGAGATCTGGGAATCCTTCGCCACCACCACGCCCAACGTCACCGAATCCCTGGACAAGCTCACCGCCGCCCGCCAGGAAACCCTGCGTTACCTAGACGAAACATCGGAAGAAATCCTCGAAACCCCCATCCCCATGCCCGACGGCTGGGAAGGCTACTTCGGCGGCGCCCACATTGAGCCGGAAGAGCTGATCCGCTGGATCGCCCGCCACGAATACTACCACCTCGGCCAGATCATCACCTACCGCTGGAGCCAGGGCGACGAGCCGGCCGCGTCGGCGTAATATGTACAGCCAAGAAGTCCGCCCGATGAACGCCGCCGAGCGCGAGCAGCTGCAAGCGCTGCTTGAAGAAGACGATGCTGATTATAGTACTTCTCCCGGCAGTGGGTGCATATGGCTGGGCGTTTTGCCAGGCGCGCTGTTTCTCGCTCTCTCCCAAGTGAACATTGGTCACGATCGATCGATGTCGGGTCCATCGATTTTGATAGGCGTACTCATGATCGTGTCTCCGTTCTTGCTCTGGTGGACAATTTACAGAGGAAAACAGAGACAGAAGCGATGGCGCCATGAGGTCCGCCGCCCACAATTGCGCGAGGCGCTGGCACAGGGCGACGTGGTCGTGGAAACCGTCGAGCCGACCGAAGTCATTGAAGTGATTCTCGACGCCCCCGAGGATGAATTTGAAGGCAGCGCTTATCTTTGCGCGATTGCGGACGACCAAACACTGCTGCTGAGTATGGATGACCTCGGAATTGAAAATTCTCTCTACAGAGGGCCTGAGAAAGATCCATGGCTTTACGGCCAGTACGCGCTTCCCTGGCCAAACACTCGCTTCCAGATCGTCAGAACAGTAAAGCACAACATATCACTTGGCATTTTCTGCTATGGAGAGAAGCTGGAGCAATCTGCGTCTTACCACAATGAGCCCTGGAGCAGCGACATCTTGTATTTGGGATTCGACGAAGCCATATTTACTGGAACCCCTCAGTCCATTGTCAGCGAACTGCAAGATGCATATGATGCTCTGAAGACCGCGAACGGCATTCGAAACGGACCTCCATAAGAATAATCGATCAATAAGCAGACGAAAAGATGTCGATTGCAAAGATATGCGGATGGGAATATTGATCCAGCTTTGACGCACCAGAGAGAGTAAGGATATTGACAATGAATCAACGAGCATTCGGGCGCACGGGGGCGCGGGTTTCGGAAATTGGGCTGGGGTGCTGGCAGCTGGGTGGATCGGATTGGGGCGATGTATCTGATGCGGCGGCGCATGCGATCTTGCAAACGGCGGTGGACGCCGGGACGAATATGCTCGACACGGCGGATGTGTATGGATCAGGGCGCAGCGAGGAGTTGATCGGAAGCTTCTTGAAGACGCAGTCGGAGCCGATCTATGTCGCGACGAAGCTTGGGCGCGGGTCCGATCCGGGCTGGCCGGAGAATTTCACGGATGCGGCGATCCGCAAGCATACGGAGGCGTCGTTGCGGCGGCTGGGCGTGGAGGCGCTGGACCTGACGCAGCTGCACTGCATTCCGACCGAAGAACTGCGCAAAGGTGAAGTCTTTGATTCTCTGCGGACGCTGAAGTCCGAGGGAAAGATCAAGGACTTTGGGGCGAGCGTGGAGTCGATGGAGGAGGCGCTGATCTGTCTGGATCAGCCGGAGCTGGCGTCGCTTCAGATCATTTTCAATATCTTTCGGCAGAAGCCGATCGATGTGCTGTTTGAGCGCGCCAAGGCGCAGGGCGTCGCCATCATCGTCCGCCTTCCGCTCGCCAGCGGACTGCTCAGCGGCAAGATGAAGCAGGGAACGCAGTTCGCCGAGAACGACCATCGCAAATACAATCGCGATGGGCAGGCGTTCAATGTCGGCGAGACATTCGCCGGACTGCCGTACGAACTGGGCGTCACACTCTCCGACGACCTCAAGGCCTATGTCCCAGACGGCGAGACGATGGCGCAGTGGGCGCTGCGCTGGGTTCTGGACTTCGACGCTGTCAGCGTCGTCATCCCTGGCGCCTCCCGCCCGGAGCAAGCCGCCGCCAACGCCGACGCCTCCAAGCTGCCCCCGCTCGGCGCGGACGCCCACGCCAAACTGAGCGAGTTTTACACGACGCGCGTGGCGGAGCATATTCGCGGTCCGTATTAGTTACGACGCTATCTTCAATAAGACCGCAGCACTCACACAAATCCGGCCCGCACGCGCTCTCTTCCCTGAGAACGCCGTGCGGGCCGGATTTTTTAGGTTTCGTCTAAACGGCGAACTGCGCAGATTTAGCGGTTGTCATGATCACGGCCATTGTTATGGTCGTTGTCATGGTTTTTATCTTTATCTTTGTCCCAGCCCTTGTGCTTGCCATTA
>NZ_JBDSQY010000119.1:0-20237 GCF_039929585.1 Capsulimonas sp. | reverse complement strand
TTTCTAGGCGCGATTTCAATCGCCGGCTATCTTAGCGCCTCAGATGTTGCAGAACCGCTTATGCAACATAATACTACGCTCCTATTTTTCTGTCAAGGGAGTTTTTTGACGGGCTGATGCGGCGGAGTCCCATTTCTTGACAGGAAAATCGGGGTCTGCTATATTAACGCATCTGTGCTTCCGCACACCGTAACGGTAGGTGGCGCTGTGAATGCACCGAAAGGCTCCGCAATGCATGTTTCCCTTCGTGAAGTCGCCGAACGCGCGGGCGTGGCTCGCGGCACCGTCTCCAGCGTCCTGAACAACCGCTCTGTTGAGGCTCGTATTTCCCCAGAGACTCAGGCGCGAATTCGGCGAGTTGCGGAGGAGCTGGGGTATCGCCCAAATCGGCTGGCTCAGGGGCTGGGGAAGGGGCGCACCAATATCCTGGGCCTGATGATCCCGGGACTGCGAAACCCGTTCTTCCTAAGCCTGCTGGAGATCGCCGAAGAGCGAGCGCTCCGGGCAGGCTACGATGTGCTTCCGGATTCGGCGTTTCAGATGCGAGCCGCCTATGACATGCAGGGGAAGCTTAGCGGCTGGCCCGTGGACGGTATTCTGATCTGGGTCACGCCGGATCAAAGCCTCGTCGACTACCTGGGGAAATGGACGCAGGATGTTCCCGCCGTGTATCTGGGCTACCCGCGCGACGACGGAAGCGATTTCGTCGCCATCAACCGGGATTCGGGCGTGAGTCAGGTGATGGAGCACTTGCGGGAGCGCGGCTACCGACGTATCGCTTATCTCTACCCCTGGGAGGATCTCCAGCCGGTAGACTCCCGATATGCGCTGTATGCCCGGCTATGCGCCGAGGCAGGGCAAGTCCCGGAACGGATTGCGCTGGAGCCTCTGGATCGGCCGAACACGATGAGCGCCATCACGCAAGCGGGACTGCGCGAAGCGGGACTGATGACCGGCCTCAAGCTCGCCGCCCGCGCCGCGACCGATCGGCCGGATGCGGTCGTTTGCCACAATGACCTTGTCGCCATCGGTTTATTCAGCGGGCTGCGCCGCGCGGGCCTGCTCGTTCCCCAGGATATCGCGGTGGTCGGATTCGACGGCATTGACGAAGGCCAATATTTGGAAAAGCCGCTGACAACTGTCGTTACCCCCGGAGAGGAGATGATTGAGGCTGCACTGGAAATGCTCACCTATCGCCTCAATACCACGAACGAGACGGACCGGCAGCCGCGAAGCCTCATCCTCCATGGCGTCCTGCGCATCGGGGAAACGACATGACAAGCAAAGAAATTATCGCCGGCGATTTACTTCATCCCTCTTGTCGTTTCCGTCGGGTGATGCTATACTTGCTTGCATAAACGGTTATGCATCACTGGAAGAAGCATTCTGAATGCTGCAAAGCCGGTGTCATAGGACTAATAGGACTTTCGCTTCGATTATCCGATACGGGCTTGCCTAACCCCCCAACTCGCTAAGGCTCGTTTTCCCCCTTCCCTGCAAGCCGCTTCGCGGTGGGAAGTGGGTGCTGATAACTTAGAGCGACATAGCTCTTGGCTCGGACGACGAAGAGATGCTGCGTTTTGGAGTCTGCTCCTTGAACCTAGCGCCAAGAGCCATGTCGCCAGTAATTACGAGCTCCCACTTCCCACTGCGGAGCAGCTTGCAGGGAAGGGGGAAATCGAGCTTTAGCTCGATGGGGGGTTAGGCAGCGTTGATCCGGGCAAGCAGAAGCGAAAGTCCTAACTGATAAGAAAACGCTGAGGTACATAATGGAGTTAGCGAAATACTCGTTTGGAGTGGGGGACCGTTTTGCCCATCAGGCGGCGGCCCAGCTCCGCGCCTGCCGGATGGCCGCCGATCGGGGCGTGGAGATTATCCCGATCTGGAATAAATCTTACCGGGAACACACAACGATCGGATCCGCTCCGCCGAGCGTTCGGGTAGCCGCGGACGCCGCCGTTCGGGAGGAAGGCTGGACGCTTCCTTACCACGTTGACGCCGATCACATCCGATTGGAGACGGTCGACGGCTTTCTTGCGACGAGTGATTTCTATACGATCGATGTGGCTGACGCCATCGGCAAGCCCGCAGATCCCGGGGAAGTCGCCGCGTTCGTGGAGCGCCATCCCGAGCTGACGGGCCGCTTGTCGATCCCCGGCGTCGATGCGCCGTTCGACATGCTTCGGTCCGATCTCGAGCGGATCGCCGGGAAGTATGCGCGGGCCACAGCGGAAGCCGGGGCGATTTATCGCCACATCAAAGCCGCGAAGGGCGAGGGGAACTTCATCACGGAAGTCTCGATGGACGAGACCGACACTCCGCAGACGCCGGGCGAATTGCTCGTCATTCTGGCGGCGCTTGCCGACCAAGGCGTTTCCGTCCAGACGATCGCGCCCAAATTCACTGGTCGGTTTAACAAAGGCGTCGATTACGTCGGCGACATCGCTCAGTTCGAGAAGGAGTTTGGGGAGGACATCGCCGTCCTCGCCTACGCTGTCAAACAATTCGGGCTGCCGGCAAATCTCAAGCTCAGCGTCCATTCCGGCAGCGATAAGTTCTCGATCTATGCGCCGATCCAGAGAGCGCTAGCCCGATCCGGCGCGGGACTGCATGTGAAGACTGCTGGGACGACGTGGCTGGAAGAGATCATTGGACTGGCCGAATCGGGAGGCGAGGGACTAACGCTTGCGAAGGAGATCTACGCGCAGGCGTACGATGATCGCGACGCGCTCTGCGCGCCTTACGCGGCCGTGATCGATATCGACCCATCTCGTCTGCCCACGCCCGCCACGGTGGCCGCCTGGAGCGCGGACAAGTTTGCCGCAGCCGTGCGCCATATCCCCGGCGCCACGGAGTTCAATCCGGACATGCGCCAGCTGCTGCATGTCGGCTACAAGATCGCCGCGCGGATGGGCGACCGCTTCCTTCACATGCTCGATGTCTGCGCACCAGCAATTTCCCGCAACGTAACCGAAAATCTTTACGAGCGTCATCTCAAGCCACTGTTTTTGACGCAGGAGTAACAGCGATGTCTTTCATCCACGACGACTTTCTTCTGCAAACCAAGACCGCCCGCCGGCTGTACCACCAGTACGCGGCGCCGCAGCCGATCCTGGACTACCACAATCACCTGCCGCCCGAAGACATCGCCTCGGATCGCCGGTTCAACAACCTCTTTGAGATCTGGCTGGAGGGCGATCACTACAAGTGGCGGGCGATGCGCGCTAACGGCGTCGAGGAGAAGTATTGCACCGGCGGCGCCGATCCTTACGATAAGTTCCTGGCCTGGGCGAAGACCGTACCGCACACGGTGCGTAACCCGCTGTATCACTGGACGCATCTCGAACTTCAGCGCTATTTCGGCATCCACGACTTGCTCGATGAAAAGACGGCTCCAAAGATCTGGGAGCAGGCGAACGCGCTGCTCGCGACGCCGGAATTTTCCACCCAGGGCATTCTGGCCAAATTCCGAGTCGCGGCGCTTTGCACGACTGACGATCCCGCCGACGATCTGGCCGCGCATCAGGTTCTTGCGAAGTCCGGGATCGCCACGAAAGTCTTTCCTGCATTCCGCCCCGACAAAGCCCTGGCTGTGAACGACTCCCAAGGATTCAATGCTTGGGTAAGCCGGCTGGAAGCCGCCAGCGGCGTTTCGATCGGGAGCCTTTCGGAATTTCTGGACGCGCTGGACCAGCGCCATGCGTTCTTCCATTCCCTCGGAGGCCGTCTTTCCGACCACGGCCTCGCGTACTGTTACGCCGACTTCCCCTCCGAGGCCGACGCCGCCGCGATCTTTGACCGCGTGCGCGCGGGGCAGACTGCCGGCGCGGATGACCATGCCCGGTTCGCATCTCATATGATGCTGTTTTTCGGGCGTCTGGACTCCCAGCGCGGCTGGACCAAACAATTACACCTTGGGGCGCTGCGCAATGTCAGCACAAGGGGAACGACGGGGCTAGGCCCAGACAAAGGCTTCGACTCGATCGGAGACTGGCCGCAGTCCGCAGCGCTTGGCGCGTATCTGGACCGTCTTCAGCAGGAGGACGCTCTGCCGAAGATGATCCTCTACAACAACAATCCGGTCGACAATTATCCGTTCGCAACGATGATCGGCAACTTCCAAGACGGCTCCATTCCCGGCAAGATGCAGTTCGGGTCGGGGTGGTGGTATTTGGACACCAAAGAAGGCATCGAATGGCAGTTGAACGCTCTATCAAGTGTCGGTCTGCTGTCGCGATTTATTGGAATGCTGACGGACTCCCGCTCGTTCATGTCCTACCCTCGGCATGAATATTTCCGGCGGGTGCTGTGCAATCTTATCGGGCGCGATATCGAGAACGGCGAGATCCCGGACGACGATGAATTGGTTGGGCCGATGATTGAGAACATCTGCTATGGCAATGTTCGCCGGTATCTGGGCCTAGAAATTTCTGAGGAGCCGCGCTCATAAACGCACCCATTGTTTGATACGATCTGACAGAGAACAGCGCTCTCCACTCGTGCGAGTGGAGAGGGCTGTTCTGTCTTCTATTTGTCTTGCGGCGACTACATATACCGGCCGACGGCTTCGACCACCGCGCGCAGTTCGGGCATGAGCTTTTCGAACGCGGGGATGGTGATGCTTTGCGCGCCATCCTTCAGCGCTTTTTCCGGGTTCGGATGCACTTCCACCAGAACGCCGTCCGCGCCGACGGCGGCGGCGGCCTTGCACATGGCCGGAACCATGGACGAACGGCCGGTGCCCTGCGACGGATCGATGATGACCGGCAGGTGGGAGAGCTCGCGGACGGCCAGGACGGCCGAAAGGTCCAGCGTGTTGCGTGTGTAGGTCTCGGAGGTGCGCACGCCGCGCTCGCAGAGCATCACGGCGTCGTTGCCGCCCTTGATGATGTACTCGGCGGCCTGGAGCCACTCTTCGATCTTGGCGGACATGCCGCGCTTGAGCATGACGGGCTTCTTCACCTTGCCGATTTCGATCAGAAGATCGTAGTTCTGCATGTTGCGAGTGCCGATCTGGAGGATGTCGGCGTACTCGCAGACGAGATCGATGTTGCCGACGTGCATGACTTCGGTGATGACGGGAAGGCCGGTCTCCGCGCGCGCCTGGGCTAGAAGCTTGAGACCTTCCTCGCCCATGCCCTGGAAGGAGTAGGGGCTGGTGCTCGGCTTATAGGCGCCGCCGCGTAGGACGGTCGCGCCGGCGGCCTTGACGGCGCGGGCGGCGGTCATGAGCTGTTCTTCGGACTCGACGGTGCACGGGCCGGCCATCATGACAAAGCTGTTGTCGCCAATGACGACGTCGCCGACTTTGACCTGGCTCTTCTCAGGGCGGAATTCTTTGCTTGCGAAACGGTACGGCTTCAAGATCAACACTGCTCTTTCGACGGAAGGGAGGGATTCGACCTGCTCGGCCACGCGGGCCTCATCCTGCGTCGGCGCGCCGACAGCGGCAATCACCGTACGCTCGACCCCATAGATGGGATGGATCTCGTAGCCCCATTCCTGAAGCGCGCCTTCAACTTCGCCGATCTGCTCCTTGGAAGCGTCGGCCTGCATTATCACGATCATTGTGCGAAAAATCTCCTGTGTGTATTGGACGCAGCCCCATCGCCGTCGCCCGGGCTAATATAAGTCTTATTTTTCCAGCACTGCCGTCAGCGCCGCAATAAATCGTTCGTTCTCCTGCATGGTCCCGACGGTGACGCGGATGTGGTTCGGAAGGCCCAAACCGGCGCCGGCGCGGACAATCACTCCCAGGCGCTGCAAGGATTCAAAAACTTCCTTGCTGTTTCGCTGGACGTCGACCATGACGAAATTAGCTTCGCTGGGGATAAATTCCAAACCCAGACGCCGAAACTCACGGTAGTAGTAATCGCGGCCCTCGACGTTAAGCGCCACAGCGCGCTGAATATGGTCCTGGTCACCGATGGCCGCCGCCGCTGCGGCCTGGCCGATCAGGTTTACATTGAACGGGGATCGCACGCGGTTGAGCAGCTCGGCGATACGCGGCGGCGCGATTCCGTAGCCGACGCGCAGGCCCGCGAGGCCATAGGCTTTGGAGAATGTGCGCAGGATAATCACGCTGCGGTCGTCGCGAATGTAAGGACGCATGTCGGGCTTGTCGGGATGGCCGACATACTCGTCATACGCCTGGTCAAACACAACCAGGACATGCGGCGGGACTCGCTCCATAAATCGATCGACCTCGGATTGCGTCACGAGCGTCCCTGTCGGATTATTGGGATTGGCGATAAAGACAAGCCGGGTTCCAGGCGTGATTGCGTCGACCATCGCCTCAAGGTTGTGCGTATAGTTCGTCAGCGGGACGCGATGGATTTTGGCGTTTGCCTGAGCCGCATAGATCTCGTACATCGCGAAGGACGGATCGGCCTGGACTGTCTCGTCGCCCGGCTGCAAAAATGTCATGGTCAGCAGGTGCAGGATCTCGTCGCTGCCGTTGCCGAAGACAAGCGTGTCCGGCGGCATGTCCACCAGTTCCGAAACAGCCGCGCGGAGGGCGGGCGCGTTGCCGTCGGGGTAGATCGAAACGCCGCGTGCGCAGGCGACAATCGCTTCGGCCGCGAGAGGCGAGGGACCGAGCGGGTTTTCATTGGACGCCAATTTGACCACATCGGTGAGGCCCAGCTCCCGCTTAACTTCGTCGATCGGCTTGCCCGGCTGATAGGGGCGAAGGGCGAGAATATGTTCGGAGATCGGTAGGCTCATAAGATTCGTTTCCTTGATCCCGTTATTTTAGCACAATCGGGCATACGACCGCAAGAACGACCATTCGGCGCCAGATGGTGTATGCGGCGCCAAAATCGGCGCAAAAAAATCAAAAAGCATGTCTAGCATTCGGAACATTTCGGCGAAAGGCGCCGTATAATGAGAAAACGACAACGAAAAAGATCTTCTTTGGAGATTTATATAAAATTCGTTGACGTTTTCATAAATAAGGGGTATAGTTGGAATCGAAGCTCTATAGTTAGAGCCCCGATGAGAGATCAGTCAAGTTTGTTACTCGAAGCAGCGCAGCATCTCATTGGCGCATCTCATGATTTGTGACGGCCTCGTGCGGCGTATTTCAAAGATAACCGGCGCCGTGGCCAGTGATTAAGAAGAATTGTTTTAAACAGGAGAATCGTCAAATGCACCGTAAATGGAGCAAAGAATCCATCGCCATGGAAATAATTAGCATGTATGAGTCTGGCGAGAATCTCAACTACTCCAGCGTCGCTGCTAATAATCTGTCGCTGCTGCGCGCCGCTACTCGCTATTTTGGAACCTGGGAAGCGGCCGTCAACTTCTCCGGTCTGGACTACGAACAGATCCGCCGCTACAAGTCCTGGACCCGCGAGCGAATCATTGCCCGCATTCAGGAACTGCATTCGCAGGGCGTCGACCTGTCCTGGCGCAATGTTTGTTTGAACGTCGATCCGCAGCTCGCCGCCGCCGCCACCAAGAAGAGCCACTTCGGTTCCTGGCGTGAGGCGCTGGAAAGCTCCGGTCTCAACTACGACGAGATCCGCCGCTACCGCGAGTGGGATGACGAGCGTGTGCTGGCCATGGTCCGCGAGTTCCACAAGAACGGCGCGGGTCTGAACGCCAAGAACATGGAATCTGAAGACATCACGCTGATCACGGCGGCTCGCCGCCGGTTCGACTCCTGGCACCAGGCGCTGACCGCAGCCGGTCTGGACTACCGCGAGATCGTTCAGCGCGCTCCCTTCAAACGTGGTCTGGGACGTGGGCAAAGCAAGCGCGCCGGTGTTACGCCGGGCGTCGGAAGCCGATCCTAAGTTTCGCGTCAATTTCAAAAAATCAGTCCGGGCTGCAGAAGCAGTCCGGACTTTTTTTCGGCGTCGCTCAGCAAGGTTTTCGAAATCTCTCTGTGACGCTTGCTTCGAAACACGGAATAATCAAGCGGTCCGTCACTCGCCCATCTCGCCTGCGGCGCCGCAAAAATCATGTTTTATCGAAACTGGAAATGGGAAACCGGGACAAAACTGATCGGTGGATTTAGTCTTTGTCTGGCGCTGGCCGCTCTTGTTGGCGGCATTTCGCTGGCTCAGATGGCTGTGATTACGCACGCCGCGCGCGACATGCTCGCCGAAAGCGTGATCGGCGCCGAAGCCCTGAACGACTTTCAAGTCAATGCGCGTCGGGTCCGCACGCTGGAATTTGAAGAGATCCTGGCGTCCCCCAAGGATAAAAAGACTTTTCAGGATGCGGCGATTGTCGCGAAAACGGCCGCCGCCGGATCATTGGTCCGTTATCGAGGCTCCGCTACCGATCCCGTAGACCGGAGCAATCTGCAAAGCCTGGAAGCCATTTGGACGAAATATCTGCAAATGCGGGAGCGGCCTAAGACGATCCAGACTGCAGCTGAGCGTCAGCGTGTTTATCAGGCGCTGAGCGGGCCGATGCGCGCGCAATTTTTGCAGATCCGGGATGTTGCCGCCCGGATGGCGGAATGGAACCATCGGCGCGGCTTGTGGTATGTCCGTAATATCGAGCAAGTTGACCGTCGCTGCCGCGCCTGGGTCGCCGCTCTGCTTGTCTTGTCCCTCGTCGGCGGCGCAATCATCGCCGCGAGCGCGACACGTTATATCACCAAACTGATCCACGATCTGCGCCGCGAAGGGACGGAGCGGCTGACCGCGCAAATGGCGGTTCTGCGGCGCGAGGAGCGTTTTCGAGCGCTGGTCACCAACTCCGCCGATGTGTTCGCCATTCTCGACCAACAAGGGAAGGCGAGCTATGTCAGTCCGGCGGTGGAGTCCGTGCTGGGGTATTCTCCGGAAGCGATTATTGGCGGCAGTTCGTTTTCCTGGGTCCATCCAGACGACAAGCGCCGCGCGGAGCTGCTTTTAGAGCAAACGCTCAGTTCTCCGGGCGTGAACGTGCCGGGGGAGTATCGCGTGCGGCATGACGACGGTTCCTGGCGTCCGCTGGAGATCACTCTCAACAATATGCTGGACGATCCGGCCGTTCAGGGCTTGATCCTGACGTATCGGGATATCAGCGAGCGCAAGGCTTTCGAGGAGCAGCTGCGCCATCAGTCCTTCCACGATGTGCTGACGGGGCTGCCGAACCGCGCGCTGTTTCTGGACCGCCTGGAGCATTCCCAGGCCCGCGCCCAGCGCCAGGATAAGCATGACGCCATCTTGTGTATCGACCTCGACAGCTTTAAGATCGTCAACGATAGCCTTGGGCATGAGGCCGGCGATAAGCTGCTTCAGGTTATCGGCGCTCGACTGCAAACATGTGTCCGGCCCGAGGACACAGTCGCACGGCTGAGCGCCGATGAGTTCGCGATCCTGCTTGAGGACATCGGCGAAAGCGAAGCTCTTGTCGTCGCCAGCCGCTGCGCCGATGCGCTGCGCCCGCCGTTCGTGGTGCGCGACCGGGAGCTGTTCATCACCGCGAGCATCGGCGTCACCATCAGTCCCCGAGGTGGATCGGACCCATGGACGCTTCTCCGTAACGCGGACATCGCCATGTATCAGGCGAAGTCTACCGGGAAAGCGGCCGTTGTGCTGTTCGACCGGAGTATGACGGACCGCGCCTCGGAGCGTTTGGAGCTGGAAGGAGACTTGCGACAGGTGATCGACCAAGGGCAGCTTCGGCTCCATTACCAGCCGATCGTGTCTCTGGAGTCCGGACGTATCCGCGAGGCCGAAGCGCTTGTCCGCTGGGAGCATCCGACACGCGGGCTGATTCCCCCCGCCAAGTTTATCCCAATTGCCGAAGAAACCGGACTGATCATCCCGCTGGGAATGTGGGTTCTGGAGGAAGCGTGCCGGCAGGCGCGCGAGTGGAGCAAAACCGCGAATGAAGGCGCCGCAATGGTCATGGGTGTCAATCTTTCGACGAGACAGTTCCAGCAGAACGACATTGTGGATGATGTCGTGGGCGTTCTGAAGCGCAGCGGCCTGCCGCCGGCGCAGCTGAAGCTGGAGATTACTGAGAGCCTGATGGCGCTGAGCCCGGACGACACCGCCGCGAAGCTGCATCAATTGAAAGCGCTGGGGGTGCATCTGGCGGTCGATGATTTCGGCACCGGATACTCGTCCATGTCCTACCTCGCCAATTTTCCCGTGGACACGCTGAAGATCGATCGCTCCTTTATTCAGCGTATCGGTGAACAGGAGGAAGCGGAAGCGATCATTCAAGCTGTCATTACTCTCGCGAAGACACTCCACCTGTGTGTGACCAGCGAAGGGGTGGAGACCGCGGAGCAAAAAGAGACCCTGCGGCGTATGGGCTCCGATCGCGGCCAGGGATATCTCTTCTCACGTCCCTTGACCGCTATCGCCTTCGCCGAACTGCTCTCCGAGCGCGCCGCCGCCGCGTCTCCGTAATCTGACAGCGCAGCGGCCGCCTACAGCGCCGGAAAAACCACTCCCGTCAATTTCTCTGAAACCTCCCATAGCTTCCACGCCGCCGCATCATCCTGAGCCGGTTTCGGCAATGCGATCGAGATTGGGTCGCCCTTGAGCCCAAACATTCGGTCCGGACCGTAGTAGTCGCCCGGGGCCGCATCCGTCGCCGCTGCCGCGCGCAAAGTCGGCAGCGCGCCGTGGGCGGCGTCCTGTGACAAAAACGCCGCCATGATTTTCTCCAGCATATTCGGCTGTCTGCCCGGTCCGCTTGTCTGTAAGTTCGTGATGGCGAAACCGGGGTGGGCGGCGTTGCTCAGCAATTTTGACCGACTCGTCGAATATCGACGGCTTAATTCTCGTGTGAACAGCAAGTCGGCGAGCTTGGACTGGCAGTAGGCGGTCCATGGGGAGTAAGAGCGCTCCCATTGCAGATCGTCGAAATTGATCTTTTTCATTCCCATATTGGCTGCTCCGCTCGACACCGTCGTCACACGCGGCGACGGAGCGCGCAGCAGCGCCGGCAGGATCAGGCCGGTGAGGGCGAACGGTCCTAAGAAGTTCGTTCCCATCTGCATCTCGAAGCCGTCCTCCGTGACCTGGCGCTTCGGGATCGCCATGACGCCGGCGTTGTTCACCAGCAAATCCAGTTTCGGCTCCTGGAGGATTTCGTCGGCGAAGTTCCGCACGGACCGTAAGCTCGCCAGATCCAGGATTTTGGCTCGGACGTTCGCGCCCGGAATTTCTCGCCGAATCCGATCGACAGCGTCCTGACCCTTCGCTTGAGAACGGGCCGTGAGAATGACGTCGGCTCCCGCGCGGGCCAGCTCTCGCGCCGTCTCCCATCCGATCCCGCTGTTTGCGCCCGTCACAATAACCGTTTTTCCTGATTGGGCCGGGATATCGCCGGCTGTCCACGCTTTCATCTGTTTCTCCTGATTTGATTTAGCTGTGTGATTACTCAGTCATTTAATCCCAGGAATGCGCCTGCTCTTTGATGAGAGCGTTGAGCTTTTCCAAAAGCCGGCGAAGCTCAGGCATTTCTCCGTCCTCCATCAGCTTGGCGACGCGTTCTTCCAGAATGGCGCTCTTCTCCATAGCGGCCTCCTGCACCGCGACGCCGCGGGGCGTCAGGTGTGCGAGCTTCGCACGGCCATCCGTAGGATCATCTTGGTATTCGAGATATCCATGACTATGAAGATACTCGACAAGATAGCCCATACTTTGTTTGGTCATTTGCGCCTGATCGGCCATCTCGGTTACGCGGGAACCGTCTGGCGAAATCGTCCGGAAGACAACGCCGTGCGCGGGACGGATCACGCCGTCGCTGAGCTCGGACATGCGCCCGTAGACCGACGCCGCTAAAATCTGATAGGGTCCGCGCAGAAGCGCGCCGAACGTCTGACGCTGCTCCGTGATGTTCTTACTGCGGCGCGGCGCCGGTCGAGAAATATTTTTTTGCCGATTCATAAAGACATCTTGACATATAGACAGTTAACCTGTCTATAATAGACAGATAAATTTACTAAATTGACTGCGAAAGAGATCACACATGACATCCACAATGACCACGGAGCCGACCCAGGCTCGCAGATCCAAGATCGTGTCCGCCGGGGAGGGAAAGACATTGAACGTTTTCGGCGTGCGCGTCGAAGTTCTTTTGACGGGAGAAGATACGGCGGGGCAGTTCTGCTCATATGAATGTATCGTTGAGCCGGGCGCGGGAGCGCCGCCGCATGTGCACTCCCATGATGATGAAACGTTCTATATTCTCGAAGGAACTTTTGAGGTGCTGATGGGAGAGACCGTTGTGACGGCGCGGGCCGGCGACATCGCTCATCTGCCGCGTGGGCTGGCGCATACGTTCAAGAACATCGGGGAAACGACGGGACGCTTTGTGGGTACGGCGACGCCTGCCGGACACGAACACTTTTTTGAAGACGCGGATGCGCTTGGGCGGTCGGGAGAATTCACTCCAGAGAAGGCGATCGAGATGTGCCGCCGGCATGGCTTGGAGCTTCTAATATAAGATCTGGCAATGATAAGATCTCAATATTGGAGCGGGACTTTGCAGGGCGTGGCCGGGCGTGTTTGAGCCTCGCCCCAGAGATCGTAAAAAAGTTTTTTTCGAGAAATGCAATTTTCGAAATTCTCGGGTATAACATCCCACACGAGTTTCCCCTCGCAACCTTCTTTTCCTCCAGTTTGACGCCTCTTCTCTGATCCTTCGGTCCCTTCGGTTATCCGTCGCGCCCCCTGATTTCAGCAACGGCGCCGGACTGCCGAGTAAAAAAGGGGTTTATTCCGAAAGGAGCCATCTCCCATGGCCACAAAATTGTACGTCGGTAACCTGAGCTATCAGACCAAGGATCAGGATCTCAACCAAGTGTTCGCCGAAGTCGGCAACGTCACCAGCGCCCAGGTCGTCACCGACCGCTACACGGGCGAATCCCGAGGCTTCGGCTTCGTGGAGATGGCGACCGAGGACGAAGCCCAGCAGGCGATCGCAGCCATCAACGGCCGCAACGTCGACGGTCGCGCCCTTGTTGTCAACGAGTCCCGCCCGCGTGAAGGCGGAGGCGGTGGCGGCGGCAGCCGCGGTGGTGGCGGCGGCGGCAGCCGTGGCGGCAGCGGTGGTGGCGGTGGTTATGGCGGTGGTGGCGGCTACGGCGGCGGTGGCGGCGGCGGCCGCTACTAAACCCCACGCGATATGCGAGAAAATGGGCGTGCGATTGATCCTTCAATCGCACGCCCGTTTTTTTGTGCTGTAAATAATTGTCCGTTGAGGGGGCCGAACGGTGAAACGGCATTCCAATTGTGCCATAATGTGACGACTATGGCATCAGATTTCCAGCAACGACCGTCTACCTCCACTCATTTGCCGACGAAAGTGGCTGAAGCCTTACGCGATCGCATCCGATCCGGCCTCTATCAGCCCGGTGAATGGCTGCCCGCCGAGCGGGAGCTTACCGACGACATGCGCGTACATCGCCGGGTTGTGCGTGCGGCGATCGCCCAGCTGGAACGGGAAGGGCTGCTCCTGCGCCGTCCCAACTGCCGTCCTATCGTGCAGACCCCGCCCGTCGCCGTCGACGACACTCCCGCCGGCACCCAGTTTCCCGCTTCGCGCCTTGTCGCGCTGGTGATGTGGCACGGCGGCGGCGGCGCTACCGAGTCGTCGCAGCAGCGTATCTTTTGGGGAATGAACCAGGCCCTTGGACAGGCAGGCTACCACGGCGTGTTTCTGGACCTGGGCGAGGATGTTGGCACCGAGCAGGAGAACGCCCAGAGCGAGGCCGTACACCTGCGATACGCGCTGGATCACGGCTTCGGAGGGATCGTCTTCTATGCCTATGCTTATGAAAGCAACCGCGAGCTGATCCAGGAAGTCTCGCGACGAATGCCGCTGGTTTTGATCGACCGCATGGTTCCTGGAGTGGAGGCGGACTTTGTCGGCGCGGAAAACCGCCAGGCGATGTTCGACGCCGTCAAATATCTGATCCGGCAGGGCCACAAACGCATCGCTTATGTCACAAAGGGCGAGTCCATCAATCCTGTCCACGACCGTCTCCAGGGATATCTGCGCGCCCTGCGTGAAGAGTTTGCCTCCGACGCTTACGAGATGGTGCTGACGGCGCCGTTTTCCGAGCGGAGCACATGGTCCGTGTTCGACACCGTGTTCCGGCTTCCCGCCGATGAGCGTCCCACCGCGGTGCTTTGCGTCAACGATGTTGAAGCCATGCGCGTGGAGAAGCGTCTTGTCGAGCTTGGTCTCAGCGTTCCTGAAGATGTCTCGCTGATCGGTTTCGACAACATTGTCCGTTCCTTGCCCAGCGGGGTGGGTCTTACGACGATGGCGCAGCCGTTCGAGGAGATCGGCAAAGCGGCGTGCAAAATGTTCCTACGCCGGATTGAAGACTCCGCCGCGCCGCCGCTCCATGTCGAGCTTCCCGTGAAGCTGATCGAGCGCGCCAGCAGCAAGCCGATCGGCTGATAATTGCGAAGTGAATTGGCTCATACGCAAACGGCGCCGTCCAGATTGGACGGCGCCGTTTTTATGTCCGAGAGTACCGGGTTTTCCCCGTCTTTATTCGCCGAGGGGCGGGTTTCTGGTAAACTATAGGGCGAAGTATGTGTTTTTGCGGGCCGATCATTGTATCGGCCCTTGGTTAGAGGTTTCCGATGACGAGTATCCCGCCCGAAGAAATGGAGATTTGCCTCCAGGTATTGCAGCGAATCGCGAGTTCCCGAGGGACGATCCCTCGTGACCAGCGCTTCAACAGTTTGGTCTCCAAGGTGTACCGTGAAGGCCGGCGTATCGATTCGCAGATCGAGCGGGCGCGCCAGGAGCGTGAGGACCGGGCGCTGCTGGCGACCACGGCGATGGTGCAGACCCAGCGCGATGCTCCACCCGTCGCCGCCCTGCCGGCGCCGCCCACGCCCAGCTTCCGTACACTCAATCAGCCGGAAACGTGTTACATCTGCAAGTCGGAGTACACCGAGGTCCATTTCTTCTATCACCTGTTGTGTCCCAAATGCGCTGCTTACAACTATGAGATGCGGCATTTGAGCGCCGACCTCAAGGGGCGAACGGCGCTGGTGACCGGCGGCCGTGTGAAGATCGGGCACCAGATGGTGCTGCGGCTGCTGCGCGACGGCGCCAAGGTGATCGTGGTCACCCGCTTCCCGCACGCCGCCGCCAAGCGGCTCGAATCCGAAACGGATTCGAGCGATTGGATGGATCGTGTCCATCTTTACGGCCTGGATCTGCGCAATATCCCGGCTGTGGAAGAGTTCGCTCGGCATTTGATCGCCACGGAATCTTCGCTGGACATCTTGATCCACAATGCGGCGCAGACCATTCGCCGACCGCAGGGCTTCTATCAAGAGCTCGTGCGCCAGGAGCAGAACCCGGGCGAAACGGTTTCTGCGGAAGCGCGCCGATTGGTCGTGCAGGGCGCGCCTTCGACGCTCGCGATTTCGGACAGCTCCGTGCTGCTGCCGGCGGTGATTCCTGGGATCGCTTCGAACGGCATGGCGGCGCTGGCGCCGGTCGCCGATGTGCTGCCGACGGACGCATTGGAGGATAACGAAGAGCGCGCGGACTCGCGTGACGTCAACAGCTGGCTGCTGCGCCTGGACGATGTCGGCGCGCCCGAGATGCTTGAAGTGCAGCTCGTCAACTCCGTCGCGCCGTTCCTGCTCAACAGCCGCCTGAAGGCGCTGATGATGCGCTCGCCCCAGTCGCGCCGCTTTATCGTGAACGTCTCGGCGGTCGAGGGCCAGTTCTCGCGTCACAAGACGGTCTTCCATCCGCACACCAACATGGCGAAGGCCGCGCTCAACATGATGACCCGTACCTCCGGCGACGACTACGCCAAGGACGGCATCTACATGACCAGCGTGGACACCGGCTGGGTGACCGACGAGAACCCAACGCCCAAGCGCCTGCGCAACCAGGACGTGCGCGGCTTCTTCGCCCCGCTCGACATCACCGACGGCATGGCGCGCATCTACCATCCCGTCGCCGAAGGAATCAACGACGAAAAGAAACCCTTCTTCGGCGTCTTCCTGAAAGACTACGCTCCCTGCCCCTGGTGATGCTCGCCGTGATACCCCGCCGTCTCCGAACGGAGGCGGCGGAGGAACAGCGACAGCTCGTGCCGGACCTCCCGATAGAAATCCGATCGGTACGCACCCATCGCACGCAGAGCCGACGCGTGGTTGACGAAGAGCATCGTCGCCGCGCCCAGCGCCAGTGCTCGAAATCCGATCTCCCATAAACGCCCATAGCCACCCGGACGTCCGGTCCGAGCCAGACGGTCACGGTGAAACGCGACGTGGCCGGCTTCGTCGCGCAGGATCAAGCGGCAGACGCCTTTGAGCGCGGCGTCCTCGCCATACTGGCAGAGCAATCGATAATAGGCGGTGCTGACGATCTCCGTCACCAGCAGAATACTCAACTCGAACCCCACGCCCAAAATCCGTCGCGACAGACAGAATGCCGAGAAGCTCCAGTGTCCCTGGATGCTGTGGCCTCCAAAGCGCTGGACCAATCCGCCGAGCAGGCGCGAGTGCTCTTTCTCTTCCACGAACCACATGTCCACCAGTTCCTGGCGGGCCGCCGTGCCGCATCGAAAACTGTCGGCATTTCGCGCGATCAGCCGGTCCGGCCCGCCGCCGTCTCCCAGTTCGAACTGCTCCAGCGACCGCAGCAGCGGCTTGATCGTGGCGGCGGACATCGTGATCGGCGCTTCCCATTCCGGCTCCGTGCGGTTCTCCTGATTTCCCCGAAAGTGGGCAAGCCAGCGCTCGATGTCGATCATGGGATCGGCTGTCGTATCTTCCGTGGGATTGTGGTGACGATCGAGTACGGCAGCGGCGTCCTGGGCGGCGAGAGGCAGATCGATGCTCATCTATATTCTCCTGTGTGTTCAGAGTACTTTGTAAAACAAAGTAATAATAGCACGCGCCGTGGATTTCGTCAACCGCGATTTTTATCAGAGTAAAGTATTTGAGAGGGGAGTACACATGGAAAAGCCCAGATATAAAAACCGGTTCTGTTCGCGTATCCCCGGTTATGAAAACCGGGTCTGGGAAGCCTTCGGCTAACCGTCCGTGCCGGACGGACAAATTATAGGTTGTCGATGGTCCATCGTTTGTTTGTCCGGCACGGACAATTAGTCGCGAAGCGACTTCCCAGACCCGGATTTCATATCCGGGGATACGCGAACGTGCCCGGATTTCATATCTGGGCACGGGGGCAGGAAATTAGTCGCCGTTCTCGTCGAGCAGGGATTGCATCTGCGAGGTGAGCTGCTGGAGCGCCTGCGGTGAGGGGAGCATGCTGCTCAGATCGCCCGATCCGTTTCCGCCGCCCATCAGAGCGCTGAGGCCGCTTTCGCCTCCCGCGCCGCCCAGGAGGCCGGAGAGGCCGCTTTCACCGCCGCTCGCGCCGCCACCGAGAAGGCTGCTCAGTCCACTGAGGCCGCTGGCCGATCCGCCGACCAAACCTTGTCCGGTCCCGGCTCCAGAGCCGCTAAACGCAGCAACAAGCTGCTGGAGCGCTGCGGGGGACACGCCGCCGAGCGCGCCTGCGCTATTTGTCCCGCCGCCCAGACCAAGGGCCTGCATCGGATTTCCGACGCCAAGTCCCAGCGCCTGCATTGGGTTCGATCCCCCCAGGCTGCTGAGCGCCTGCATCGGGTTCGCGCCTCCCAAACCGCTGCGGGACTGGAGCGATTGTCCCGAGCCGGGGAGGGCTTTTCCGGTGGCGACGTCATCGGTGACGGCGGTCATGCTGTCGAGCGGCATGCCGTCGCCGAGAGGGAAGCCTGTCGAGGGCATGCCCGTGTCCGTGCGCGTCGTTCCTTTGTGGAAGCTGGATGGAATGGTGAAGGTAGACGCCGCGAGGGTGTCTTCGCGGATCTGCGTCGCGTAGGAGGTCAGGGTGATGTCTCCCGCCGGGGTGTTGTGATACACCAGACGGTAAGCGAGCGGCATTCCTTTGACCTTGGACATCTCCGCCTGCATCGCCGCCGCGGTTCCATCGGTGAACCCAGGAACCGGCGGGGTGGGCAGATCGGGCGCCGCCCAGATCTCTCCCTGGATCGCGCTGCTTGGAAGCACCGAGCTGGTCATGGCGACGGCGTAGCGCCGCACGGTGCGTCCGAGCATCGACTGGGTCTGATCGGTGGGCGTGATCGTACAGGTCATCGTCCCGGCGGCTTTTTGGAAAGGATCGTACGGGCCGACGGAATACGCCTGCGTCTGCCGGTTCAATGTAAACTGGTTTCCCGAGTCGGCGTTGATCACCGTCGTGGTTTGGCCCATGTCCGTGCGCATGCGCTGGCCTTTGAGATAAGTCGTGGTGATCCAGGGCGCGCCGGTCAGCATGGGACTGATCATTCCCAGCAGCGGCGCGCGGCTTGCCTGCGGGATCTCGGACAGCATGCTCTTGACGCCGGGGGCGTCGATGGTGGTCGTCTGTACAATCGAGAGATCCGCGCGGGCCGGCTGGGCGGCCGCCACTGCGGCGATTGTGAGAAGTAGGAACCCGGCTGATGTTTTCATGGGTGACATTACCTCCGCCGAAAAACTGCTTAACAATCACAAAGACGCTCGCGGCGTCCGTCTGCTTCAATTTTCACTGTAAACTTTATACCATGTTTGTCCTGACATTTGATCCCTCACATTGCTCCAGACAGCCACGAATTGCGAGCCAAATTTGATGGTCCGGATTTGGTATCAATATCGAGTTGACTGTCGTACCATTCTGTGATAAAATGATCCTGCTGCGGTCCGGCGTTCCGGAGTATAAAAAACGCCGGGCGGTCCGCATATTTTGTTCTTGGAAATTCTATCGAAACGAGCCCGGTATATGAATAAACGTCCATCTCCCGCACAGCGGTGCTTCACCAGTCCGGCCATCGAGGCGGCGATCGAAGAAGTCGGAGGCCGCATCAGCGACCCCGCAATCGCCGCGCTTTTCGTCAACTGTCTCCCGAATACGCTCGACACCACAGTCACCGTCGCGAGCGATGAGGAAGGCCGCCCCGACACGTTTGTCGTGACTGGCGATATCGACGCGATGTGGCTGCGCGACTCCACAAATCAGGTGTGGCCCTATCTTCGGTTTGTCACGGCGGACCCCACGCTGAGCCGTCTGATCCAGGGCGTCATCCACCGGCAGGCGCGCTGCGTGCTGATCGATGCTTACGCCAACGCCTTCAACCGGGAGCCGATCACGCCCGGCCACTGGATGTCCGACCATACGGAGATGACTCCCGACCTGCACGAGCGCAAGTATGAGCTGGACAGTCTTTGCGCCGTTATTCGCCTTTCCGCCGGTTATTATGCCGTCAGCAAGGACGCCTCCGCGTTTGACGCTCGCTGGAGCGAGGCCATGCGTAAAATCGTCGCGACCATCCGTCACGAGCAGGCTGGGTCGGATGAAATTGGAAAGGGCGACTATCGTTTCCAGCGCGACTCGCCCAACCCGACCGAGACCTTGGCCTGCGGCGGCTTTGGCCAGCCGGCAAATCGCTGCGGCCTGAGCAAATCGCCCTTCCGGCCGTCGGACGACGCCGCCATGCTGCCGTTTTTGGTCCCTGCGAACGCCATGGCCGTGGTCGGCCTTCGGCAGCTTGCGGAGATTTGGAGCCAGGTCTGCAATCTGCCCGAGGACGCCGCCGACGCGCTGGCCCTGGCCAATGAGATCGATAAAGCGATCAAAGCGAACGCGATTATCGAGCATCCGAAGCACGGTCAGATCATTGCGTATGAAGTCGACGGGTTTGGCTCCCATTATCTGATGGACGACGCCAACGTGCCCAGTCTTCTCAGCCTTCCTTATCTGGGATACTGCGCGCCGGACGATCCGCTGTACCGGCGCACGCGCGCATTCGTGCTGAGCGCGTCGAACCCGTACTTCGCCACCGGGCAGGCGGCCAGCGGCGTCGGCAGCCCGCACACCGGACGCGGCACGATCTGGCCAATGGCGCTAATCATGCAGGCTTTGACCTCGCAGTCCGAAGACGAGATTCGCCACTGTCTCACCACGCTGCGCGACACGCATGCTGGAACGTGGTTCATGCACGAATCGATCTGGAAAGACGACGCCGCCAACTACACCCGCAGCTGGTTCGCTTGGGCCAACACGCTGTTCGGCGAGCTAATCCTGTCGATCGACGCCAAATATCCGGAGCTTCTGGCAAGCCTCTAATATCTAATTGTCGAGTCTCATGTCATTATGAACAAGTGGGGATGGCGTTTGAGGAGCGCATGTGGTAGTCTTCTTGGTAACCACACCAAAGAAAATCAACCACATGCACTTCCATTCTAACGCATCCACCA
>NZ_JBDSQY010000118.1:0-13428 GCF_039929585.1 Capsulimonas sp. | reverse complement strand
TTCTTTACTAAACAGTGGGCCGCAGCTGTCTGAACGACAAGAACGGCCCAAATCGCCTCAAAGATCGCAGCTGGCTTGAGAAAGGGCACTTTCCGGCACCACTTCTAGAAGTGCACGATGTCCACCTGCGTGGACTCCAGAAACCTAGCGATTGCGTTTCTTTTCTGGAGTGCCCGAAGGGGCACATCGTGCTTTTCTAGCCGCGATTTTAATCGCCAGGCGCATTGTGCATCTCATTCAACATCTTAACCTGAAACCCTAACCGGTTAGGTATAATGACTGGGATCGATCTGACTTGCAATCGTGTCAGTCAGTACTGAATGACGCTCTTTAGGAGACATCTCATGCCGTCACTCTCTTCCAAAGTCGTAACTGCGCTGCCCGCTCTCTGTTTTGCAGGCGGCCTTCTTGCCGCCTTGCCGGCATCTGCCCAGACGTATACGATCAAAGATTTAGGGGTGCTTGGAACCACGCGGTTCAGCATTCCGCATTGTGTCAACCAGAACGGACTGGTCGTCGGAGAGTCGAATTACCAGGGAGGCGGCGCCGGTAAGGCGTTCCTCTATCAAAACAACGCTATGGTGGATCTTAGTCCCGCCGGCAGCTTGAAAAGCATCGCTTATAGCATCAACACGACGGGAGTGATTGCCGGAATGGTGGAGGACGCCAGTGGGAACACCCATCCGGCGCTCTGGCGCAATGGAGTCGCGTCCCTGCTCAATTACTCCGGAGTGTCCTACGCAGTCAATTATGCAGGCGCGATGGTCGGACAAGTGCAGGACGCGAGCTCCGTCAACCACGCTTTTCTCTGGACGCCCACGGTTCCTAACGGCGGAACCGGCAGCCTCCAATATCTGAACAACGGCGGCTCAGCGAATGGGATCAACCACTTCACGCAAGTCGTCGGCTCAATCCCGTCGGGAACAGGCTCCCATGCGTTCCTGTGGGATGCCTCCCATGGCTCGAAGGACCTTGGGGCGCTTGGGACAAGTAATCAGATGTTTGGTACGGGGATCAATTATAATGGGATCGTGATCGGATCCTTCGTCGGTACGGGCAGCGTGTTTCATGCCGCCGTCTGGACGCCCACGACAAACAATGGGACGACTGGGGCCTGGAGTGACCTTGGGATCGGTCAGGCGCTCAGTATCAACTCTTCCGGACAAATCGTAGGCAAGACCGATACGGCCGCGATCCTGTGGCAGAATGGCGTCGCCAAAAACTTGAATACGTTGATCCCGGCCGGGTCCGGCTGGACTCTCTTTGAAGCCGATAGCATCAGCGACACCGGCCAGATCACCGGGGCCGGCAGCATCAACGGCTCCATGAGCCATGCGTTCCTTCTTACCCCGGTGCATTAGGCTCAGCAATTTACTGCGGCTCTCAGGCGGCCTCTCCATTCAACGTGGTGGGGCCGCTTGCTCTCCGAAATCCTCGACTTCCGTCGCACGCGCCTCAATGTCGCTTTGAGCGTACAATGAGAAAATGCGCCGAATCTCGTCTATAATAAGATGCATGTCCGCCAATGCCGCTGGAGATTCCGGCTGCCGGGTTAGTATGGCGTCCAGGGAGTGGTCTGAAAACCGCTTTATCACAGAGTGTGTTTGGGTGCGTGCAGGCTAGGCAGATATTTTCGCGGGGAATTGGCCAATTTGCTTGACAGATTAAAATAAGATGTGATATGGTTAAACGTATCGCTTGGATTGGCGATGGTAGGTTTTAATGCGTCGCTCGAAAGATGAATCAATGCCAAATATGAGCAATGGTGTGAGGCTGCCGGCTGCGGAAAGGCTCGCCGTCGCCCTGCTTGGGCGTATCGAACGCGGCGAGTATGCGCCGGGCGAATGGCTGCCGACGGAGCGTGAGCTGGCGGCGGAGTTTCGGGCGGATCGCTCGACAATCCGCTCGGCGCTGTCGTCGCTGGCCGAGAAGCAGCTGATTGTACGCGAGACGGGACGGCGCCCTCGTGTCAGCCTCCCTTCCGAAACCGCGTTGATGGATCAATCCACGCGCGATTCGAAAGTAGCTCTGCAAACACTGGCGGTCCTGTCGCCGCAGACGCCGCATTATCCGGCGTCTCCGGCAATCCAGCGCGGTGTGCTGCAAATGCTGATCAACAAGGAAGCGCCATATCGTCTGATTGTCTTCGACAACAATGCGGACACGCGCGCCGAAACGGTTCGGCGCGAGCGGCATGCTCTGGAATCCATCCGAAACGAAGGCATCAGCGGCGTGGTCGTTTGGCATCAGGGCAGCGTTCATACGCTGCCCGACCTGCGGCTTCTCCAGGAAGCGGGGATACCGATGGTGCTGGTCGACCGCTGCGATCCTTCCTTCGCCTGTGACTTTGTGGGTATCGACAATGCGGCGGCGGCGCGTGAGGCGGTGATGCACCTGCTGGATCTTGGCCATCAGCGCATCATGCACCTGACGATGGAAGATCCGACCATTACGGTTCGGGATCGCGAGCAGGGGTATCGCGAGGCGATGATGTCGCGGGGCGTTCGCCCGGAGCCCGAGTGGATCTTCCGGATGTCCAACGCCGTCCACTTGCAGCCGCCGGTCACAACGGCCGCCGATCATTTTATGTCCCTCGCGGAGCGTCCCACGGCGGTGTTCGCCATGAACGACTTGATTGCCCACGAGTTCATGGCGGAACTGCAAGCGCGCGGCGTCCGCGTGCCCGAGGACATCAGCATTATGGGCTTCGACGACATGGATCGCCATTCGATCCGCCCGTCACCGCTGACCACCGTGCACCAGCCCTTCGAACAGATGGGCGAGAAAGCCGTCGATCTCCTCCTGACCCGCCTCGCGGAGCCGACCGGCGCCCCCGCCGCCTACCGCCATATTCTGCTGCCCACACGGCTGGTCGTCCGCACCTCCTGCATCCCGCTCCCTCGCTAGGGAACGGGATCGCGCCTCCTTCGTTTTCACTGGCCCCTCGCCTGCATTCAATTTATTGAAAGAGGCGGGGGATTTTTATGTGACAATATCGAATTTCGTATAAAATACGATTTTTTCAGTACAAAATTAATGTAGGTTGTTACGGTGTTGTTTTGGATTTATTTTCCAGTTTTTGCACTCAATTCTATTGACATGACCCGGAGAAACTGCTAACATATTGAACATTGGAGGCCAATAGGATTTCTTTTGTCCTGTAAAATTTTTCATTCGGTCTACCGTCAATTTAAAAGGAGAGCATTATGCAGACATTGAACACGCAGAGTCGCAAAGGGTTTACGTTGATCGAGCTGCTAGTTGTTATCGCAATAATTGCTATACTGGCCGCCATTTTGTTCCCGGTCTTTGCCAAGGCGCGCGAGAAGGCTCGCCAGATCAGCTGCGCATCAAACTTGCGGCAGATCGGAATAGGCATTCTTCAGTACACACAAGACTTTGATGAGAACTATCCCACAGGTGGAAGAGCGCAGCTTGGGCAAGGGTGGGCCGGCATTGTCTATCCTTATGTCAAAAGTACAGGCGCATTTAAATGTCCGGATGATCCTACCGCGAACCATACAAACGGAGCTGTCATCTCATATCCGGTATCCTACGCGGCAAACTTTAACTTTATGAGATGGGATACGACGAACGACCCGAATGATCCCCACACCGGTCAGGCGCTCGCTTCGCTTGCTGCGCCTGCAAAAACAGTACTTCTTTGCGAAGTGCAGTCCATTTACGCGCCTATCACCGATCCTAACGAAGCCGGCGGGTTCCAAGACGTTATTTCCCCAACTACCAATGGAAATTATAACGGAACGGTTTATCCGTTTCCTAACTTTGGTCAAGGAGGAATGATGGAGACGGGATGCTTAGGAGGGTTGGACTGCACGCCATATCTCGCAACGACCGCCAATTTCATGGAAGGATTTGAAAAGCTGACTGGTCGACATACCGACGGCTCAAACTTTATGATGACCGACGGCCATGTGAAATGGCTGCGTGGTTCTCAGGTCTCCGGCGGATCAAATGCGATCGCTGCGGACTGTCAGCAGGGCGGCGGCGCGCCAGCGGATTGCACAACGGTCGTGCAGACGATGGCGGAGGGAACCGAGGGTAATCGCTTCGCCGTCACGTTCAGCGTCAAATAGCTGCGACGTAACATCGTAACACGGGATCTAAAACAGTCCTTCGTATCAAACTTACGAGGGGCTGTTTAGGTTTAGGGGCGTCCGAGCGATGTTTTCGAGATCAGCCCTGAGCCATGTTGCGATGTTCTCCCGGAGACTGGCCGGTTTTGCGCTTGAAGATGCGGCAGAAATAGCCGGCGGATTCGAATCCTACCCTCAGCCCGATGGCGGCGATCGGCAGGGTCGTGGTGCGCAGCAGATGGCTGGCTTCGTTGATGCGAAGCTCCAAGTGATACTGCGCCGGCGACATACCGATGTATTTCCGAAACGATTTCCGAAAGAGAGAGTAGCCCACGCCGAGTGTGGCCGCCATCTCCTCCATATTGATGTTCTGCTCCATCTGTTCGAAGAGAATTGTCTTGCCTCGTTCAATCGCGTTGAGGATGTCGGTTCCTTCGAAGCCGCGGCGCAGGGACGAGGCGGTTGCCGTCGCCATAATCAGCATGGTTCGCGCGCCGATCACCTTCTGGTAGCCGATCGCCTCGCGTCGCATCTCCTCCATGATCTGTACAAACTCGTGCTGCATCCGCTCGGTGGGCTGACCGCCCAGCAGCGGGTCGGAGGGCGAGAGGGCCGACTCCGCGATGAGGGTTTCGGCGATTCGTCCCTGAAAGGCGACCCAGTATTCGTCCCATCCCGTTTCCGGGTCAGGGCTGTAGCGGTGCCATTCCCCCGGGAAAAGAATAAAGAGAGTTTCCGCTTCGATCCGCCGGCGTCCAGCAGAACGAGACTCGAATAGGCCTCCGCCATTGGCGATATAAACCAGCTGATATTCTTGAAGCGTCCTCCCTTGCTCCCACCGGAACTGATGATCGGCTGGATGGCTTGTCGGAGGGTAAGAGGCGTGCGGAGGAATCAGCTGATGACCGCTTGCCAGAATGTACAAACTTTGCTGTCGCGCTTCGTCGGCAAGCGGGAGGTATCGCGAGAAATATTTCATGAGACGTTTGCTTCTACAGTAATACTGACAGTGTCAAAAAGTGCAATTTTATTGCCATTTTGTGCATTGACGGCGTGCAGGCCTGCGTTTATAATGATGATACCATATACCCCAACTGCTTAAGACGGCAGATTGAATATCGTTCTCTCATCATGTGTATCCTTTTTGGGTTTATGATGGTTGAATGTTTATACTGATCTAATATTTAAGCTGTCTATGGGATTTATATGGATTATGTTTCGAGTCGTGACCAAATTTTATTTCACGTCGTCGGATGCCCCAATTATTTGCAGGGTGGAGAAAGAAGTTATTATGCCTACCGTTCAATCGCGAAGCCGTTCAGGTTTCACTCTCATTGAATTGCTCGTCGTCATCGCCATCATCGCGATTCTCGCTGCAATCCTATTCCCGGTCTTCGCCAAGGCCCGCGAGAAAGCTCGCCAAATCAGCTGCGCTTCCAACGAGCGCCAGATCGGCCTAGGCTTCTTGCAATATGTGCAGGACAATGATGAGAATTACCCGACTGGTTCGATAGGAAGCTTAGGAGAGGGCTGGGCCGGACGTGTCTATCCTTACGTTAAGAGCACCGGCGTTTTCAAATGTCCCGATGACAGCCAGCAACCACAAACGAACACCGGTAACGGCTTAGTATCCTATCCTGTCTCTTATGCTGGAAACCTGAACTTCTTGCGGACCGCGAATAACAGCGATCCGCTCGACCCGCAGACCGGCCAGGCGCTGGCCTCTTTGAGCTCTCCCAGCAAGACGGTTCTGCTCTGTGAGACCACGGGGCTTATTGGACCTGTTACGGATCCGCAAGAGGCGGGCGGGATTAACGGTTTCACCTCTCCCACGTCCAATGGAAATCCCGATGGCGGCATGTGGTGGGGTAACAATAAGAATGGCGGCCATATGCGGACCGGATGTCTGGGTGGCCGCGACTGTACGTCTCAGGTAAACCGTAATGGTGGCGGATTTGGATTTGACTCGGTTAATGGACTGCACACGGACGGTTCAAACTACATGCTATGCGACGGTCATGTCAAGTGGTCCAAGGGTTCCGGTGTCTCCAGCGGCTCCAACGCCTTGGCGGAAGACTGCAACCAGGATGGCGCGCCGGCCTTGACGGACTGCCAGGTTCACGGCGGTATGTCCGCAGGAACTGGCAATGGTCAGTTCGCGATCACCTTCAGCACTCGGTAAGCTTGCGGAATAACGGATCATTAGTTGTTTATCATTAACCCTTAGTGATCGCAATTCCGAATACCAAAATCGCCCTTCGTATTTTCGATACGAAGGGCGATTTGTCCATTATGAGCCGCGCTGAGAGTATCGGTAAAGCGTGTTTCTTTGGAGTTTGCATGGTTTTTCTCCCCTCGTCAGAAATTCTTGAAAAATTTCCTTGGCGAGGGGTGTTTTACTCTGTATTTAGTTCTGGTATCGGGTAAAATATGCCTGTGTATCGTTCCGAAAATCTTCGTATAGTTCCGATAAATCCGAATGAAATCCATGAGGCGTCAGCTCGTTTCCGTGTCGGATACGCCCACCTGAACGCGGGGCGCGAGTCTTGGATATCAAACGAACTTTTGCCGCTTTCCGTATCAATCAATTAGCTCTCTTAATCGCTCTATAGTCTTGCAATCGACGTGTCCTTTGAAAGAAATCCATGAAGCACCATCTTGCCTTCTTTGCCGCCGCCGCAGTCGTTCTCTTGTCTCCCGCCGCGCAGGCCGCCTCCAATGTTCGTCTCGGTCATCTCCGCTGTGAATTTCTGGTAAACCCGCTCGGCGTGGACGCCGAGCATCCACGGCTGAGCTGGCAGCTGCAGTCGCCCACGCGCGGGCAAAAGCAGACGGCGTATCAGGTTTTGGTGGCGAGCAGCGCAGCCGCTCTGAAATCCGGCAAGGGCGATCTCTGGAACAGCGGCAAGGTTGCGTCCGATGACGCGCTCACGATCCCGTACTCGGGACGGCCTCTGGCGTCGGGCCAGCAGTGCTGGTGGAAGGTGCGTGTTTGGGACAAGGACGGTGCTGTGACCGAGAGTCCAGCGGCGTCGTGGCGCATGGGGCTTCTGAAGCCTTCGGATTGGAAGGCGCAATGGATCTCCGCGCAGACGCCGCGCGACGTGAAAGCCGACGGCAAGATGCTCGCTCCCTCGTCTTACCTGCGCCGGACGTTTACTCTCGGAAAGACCATCAAGCAAGCCACGATTTTTGCGACGGCGCACGGCGTCTATGAACTGCATCTGAACGGCGCGAAGGTCGGCAATGCGGTTCTGGCGCCGGGATGGACGGATTACAACAAGCGCGTGGAGTATCAGGTCTACGACGTGACATCGGCGCTGAAGAGCGGCGCGAACACCATCGGCGCCGTTCTTGGCGACGGCTGGTACAGCGGCTTCATCGGTTTTGGCGGCCGTCGGGATTACTACGGAGTTCGTCCGGAAATGCGTCTCCAAATGGAGATCGTATTCACCGATGGAACGCGTCAGACGATCGTGACCGACGGAACTTGGAAGGGATCGCAGGGTCCGATCACCTACTCAGATATGCTCCAGGGCGAATCGTACGATGCGCGCAAGGAATTGACGGGCTGGGATCTTCCCAGCGCCAAAGGCGCCGGCTGGAATTCCGTCGTTCTCGACGCGTCGAAGAAATCCGCCAATCAGGTGGATGTGACTGCTAAAGTGGTGTCGATGGTCACGGACAACAAGGTTTCCGTCGTCTCCGGCAACGATCTCGGAGGCGATCCCGCCTACAATACCGTCAAGCATCTGCGCGTGGACTACACGCTGGACGGCGCCGCGCACTCGCAAACGGTGAATGAGAAGGATACGATCCAGATCCCCGGCCCCGGCGAGGCGCCCGGCAAGCTCGTTATTCGAAAGGCCGTCTATGGCGTGATCGATCAGCCAGGCGTGAACGCCATGATGGTCGCCCAGCATGGCCCGGCCATTCGTGTGACCGAGCACATCAAGCCGATCGGCATGACCGAGCCGAAGCCGGGAACATATATCGTTGACCTCGGCCAGAACATGGTCGGGTGGGCGCGGCTGAAAGTCCAGGCCAAGGCGGGGACGCGCATTCAGCTGCGCTTCGCGGAAATGCTCAGCCCCGATGGCGAAGTTTACACCACGAACCTGCGCTCGGCCAATTGCACCGACACCTATATCTGCAAGGGCGGCGGCGTCGAAGTCTGGGAGCCGCACTTCACGTTCCATGGTTTCCGCTACGTCGAAGTGACGGGATTCCCCGGCAAGCCGGGATTGGATGCGCTGACCGGATGCGTCGTGGGATCGGACACTCCGAAGACGGGGACATTCGAATGTTCCAGCGAGCTCGTGAACAAGCTTCAGCACAACATCGACTGGGGACAGCGCGGCAACTTCGTGAGCGTTCCGACCGACTGCCCGCAGCGCGATGAGCGCCTCGGCTGGATGGGCGACGCGCAGATCTTTGTCCGCACCGCGACTTACAACCGAGACACCGCCGGCTTCTATGAGAAGTGGATGCAGGATGTCGAGGATGCGCAGTCGTCACAGGGCGCTTTCTCCGATGTCTCCCCGCGTAAGGTGGACGACAACGACGGCGCTCCCGCCTGGGGCGACGCCGGCGTAATCGTTCCATGGACCGTTTATCAGGCGTATGGCGACACGACCATCATCGAAAAGCATTGGGCCGCGATGAACGGCTGGATGAACTACATCACCAGCGTCAACCCTGACGGCCTTTGGATGCAGCGGCGCAACAACGACTTCGGCGACTGGCTTTCCATCAACGCGGATACGCCGAAAGACGTTCTTGCGACGGCATACTACGGCTACGACGCTTCGCTGATGGCGAAGATGGCGCGTGTGCTTGGACGCACGGATGAGGCCGCCAAGTATGATGCTCTCTTCGAGCGCATCAAGAGCGCCTTCAATAAGGCGTTTGTGTCGGCGGACGGCAAGATCAAGGGCGATACACAAACCGCCTACGTACTTGCGCTGCGCTTCAACTTGCTGCCCGACAATCTGCGCGCGATGGCTGCGACACATCTGACGGCGGATATCGCCGCCAAGAACAGCCACCTCTCGACGGGCTTTGTCGGCGTCGGCTATCTTTGCCCAACGCTCACGGCGACCGGCAATAACGATGTCGCGTATAAGCTGCTCCAAAACGATACGTTCCCCAGCTGGGGCTTCTCGATCCGCCATGGCGCGACGACGATCTGGGAGCGATGGGACGGCTGGACCCCTGAGAAGGGCTTCCAGGACCCTGGTATGAACTCATTCAACCACTATTCGCTCGGCTCGGTCGGCCAGTGGCTCTATCAGGACGTTGCCGGGATCGATACCGATCCCAATCAGCCCGGCTACAAGCATATCCTGCTGCATCCGCATCCGGGACCGGGTTTGACCCACGCCGCCGCGACCTTCGACAGTGTCCATGGTCCGATCGCCAGCGGCTGGAAGATCCAGAACGGGAAATTTGTCTGGAATGTCTCCGTTCCCGCCAACACGACGGCGACGGCGTGGATCCCGTCGCCGAGCGCTTCCGGGATCACCGAAGGCGGCAAAGCGATCAATACGGCCTCAGGCGTCAAGTTCGTTCGGGAGGAATCTGGGGCGGCCGTGTATGAATTACAATCAGGAACATACACCTTCTCCGCGCCGGCCCTTTAATCGCTGACGAACGGCGGACGGCCGAGGCAAGTATGACGAAATGAATACACCATTCCTACAAGTAAGCGGCCTGAGCAAAGCGTACAACGGTATCCCGGCGCTTTCCGGCGTCAGCATCGATATTGAGCCGGGCGAACTCCATGCGCTGATGGGCGAAAACGGGGCGGGAAAATCCACCCTGATCAAGTGCCTGTCCGGAGTCGTCCGGCCTGACGGCGGCGAGGTTCGGGTCAATGGCGTCGCCGTCTCTCTCGGAGACATTCGCGCTTCCGAGACGGCGGGGATCGTCGCGCTTCATCAAGAATCCACGGCGTTCGCGCACCTGAATGCGATCGACAATATCTTTGTCGGTCGCGAGCCGCGTATTGGGCCGGGTCTGCTGGACCGGCCCCGGATGCGGCGCGAGGCGCAGGCGCTGCTGGACCGCCTGGGCGAAAAGATCGATCTGGACCGGCCGCTGGAGGAGCTTTCGCTCGCACAGCGCCAGATGGTCGGGATCGCACGCGCGCTTTCCCACAAAAGCGGACTGCTGATCATGGACGAACCGACGGCGTCGCTGTCGGCCCGCGAAACGGAAACGCTTTTTCGGATCATCCGGCAGCTGCAAAGCGAAGGCGTCGCCATTCTCTATGTCAGTCACCGGATGGAGGAAGTCTTTGCGCTGTCCAGCCGGGTCACGATCCTGCGCGACGGCAAACTCGTGGACACGCGGCCGATCGCCGATGTCAGCCGCGATGAACTTGTCAAGCTGATGGTCGGCCGGGAGCTGCTGGCCGAGGAAAGCCGTGAAAGCACGGTGACGCTGGGCGAGGTGATGCTGGATGTTCGCGGCCTGACCCGGCCGGGCGTGTTCCAGGATATTTCACTTTCAGTGCGCGCCGGCGAAATCGTCGGTCTCGCCGGACTGGTCGGTGCGGGGCGCTCGGAAGTGGCTGCGTCCATCTTCGGTGTGGACCGCCCGGCTTCCGGCTCAGTCTCCATCGCGGGCAAGCCGCTTCCGGCGGGCTCCATCCCGAAGTCGATCGGGTGCGGCCTGGCTCTCGTCCCCGAGGACCGGCAGCATCAGGGGCTGGTGCTGCCGCTGACCGTGGGGACGAATTTACTGCTCACCGTGCTCGGTTCGCCGTCCATGGGGGCCCTGCGCTCGTCGGACAAAGAAAACAAAGTCGTCGCGGACTTGATGCGCGATTTGTCAGTCAAGGCCGCCGGGCCGGGGATCGCGGCGAATACGCTGTCGGGCGGCAACCAGCAGAAGCTGGCGCTCGGCAAGTGGCTGGCCGCAGCGCCCCGCGTGCTGATCCTCGATGAGCCGACCCGCGGCGTCGATGTCGGCGCCAAGGCGGATGTATATCGCATTATTCGCCAGCTGGCGCAGGATGGGATGGCGACGCTGCTCATTTCGTCGGACCTGCCCGAACTGTTGACCCTGAGCGATCGGATCCTGGTCATGAGCCAGGGGCGAATTCGCGGCGAGTTGACCCGTGCGGAGGCTACGGAGGAGAAGATATTGGCGCTTGCTCTGCATACGGAAAATTCGTCGGTGAAGGTGGTCGCATGACAACGCAAGCGATAAATAAGCCGGCGCCCGGCTTTGGCGCGACGCTGAGCCGCCTGTCTCGCCAGCGCGAATATGGGGTTCTGGCGCTGCTCCTCCTCACCATCTTCGCAGTCAGTCTGGTCAACCACTCCTTTTTGGCTGGCGGTAACATTCGCGACATTCTGGTGTCCAGCGTTCCCGCCGTGATCGTCGCCTGCGGGCTTACGCTCGTGATCGTCATGGGCGAAATCGATATCTCCATGGGCGCGCTGATGGGCCTTCTGGCGACCGTCATGGGGCAGCTCACGACCCCGGCCCACGCCAATCTCCCGGTGGCGGTCGGTATTATCGTGACCTTGCTGCTCGGCGCGGGCATTGGCTTGATCAACGGCTTACTGGTGGCGTATGGCCGGATGCCGTCCATCATCGTCACACTCGGAATGCTGACGGTCTTGCACGGCGTTAATCTGACGCTTATCAACGGGCATTACATCACGGATCTGCCTGCGGGGCTTCGCTTCTTTGGCATTGGAACATTTTTGGGCATCCCCATCAGCCTGTGGGTGACGGCGGCGGTCGTGATCCTAGCCATCCTGCTCGTGCGGCAGACGCCGCTAGGCCGCCGGATCTACGCCGCCGGCAGTAATCCCGAGGCGGCGCGGCTCGCCGGTCTGCCGGTGCGTAATTTGAAAGTCTTCGTGTTCATGCTGACGGGCCTTCTGGTTGCTGTGGCGACCGTGGTCAGCGTGCCACGTCTGGGCGTGATCGAATCCGGAATTGGACAGAACTTTGAGCTGGTCGTCGTCACCTGTGTTGTCGTTGGCGGGACGTCTATCAGCGGTGGTCGCGGAACGATCATTGGATCGGTGCTTGCGGCGCTGCTGCTCGGCGTCATCAGTCCAATGCTGATCTTCCTGCGCCTGGGCGAGTCCGCGACCTACTGGGACCGAGCGATCCAGGGCGCGTTCATCCTGGTCGCAGTGCTGATCGACCATGTGGCGCGTAGCCGCCGGGGGGCGCACTAATTATGGAACAGATCACCAAGCCCAAATCCGAGCGTGCGCTTGCGGCCAAGCAGCCCTCGCCGCTGCGCGGCGTATTGCCCTCACGCCAGGAAATCGTTCTGATCGTTCTGCTGGCGGGGCTTCTCATCATGGCGTCGTCACTCAGCCCGCGCTTTCTGAATCCGGACGTGCAGATTACTCTGTCCACGCAAGTCTGGGAATTGGCGCTGCTGGCGATCCCGATGACCTTGATCATCATCACGGCAGGGATTGATCTGTCGGTCGGCTCGACCATGGCGCTCTGCGCCGTCGTCTTCGGCCTGTGCTTCAAGAATCATGTCCCGCTGCCGATCGCCGGCGTCCTGACGCTTGCGACCGGGGTGGCCGCCGGCGCTCTGAACGGCTTCTTTATTACTCGCGTCAAAGTGCACCCGCTGATCGTCACGCTCGCCACCCTGGCCGCCTTTCGCGGTGTCGCCGAGGGCATCAGCCATGGCAGCCCTGTTTCGGGCTTCCCCGATAGCTTCACATGGCTGGGGCAGGGGACACTGCTGGGGCTGCCGATTTCCGGACTGATCTTCACGGTTGCGGTCATCGTCGTCGGCCTGCTCGCGGCGCGCACCCCGATGGGCTTGTGGCTTTCTTCGGTCGGCTTCAATGAGACCGCGTCGAAGTATTCGGGCATTCAGGTCGATCGCATCAAGATGTGGCTGTATACGCTGTCGGGCGCCACGGCGGGGCTGGCGGCGCTGCTGTTTATCGCCCGCCGCAATACGGCCAAGGCGGACATCGGGACGGGGATGGAACTCGACGTCATTACGGCGGTTGTTTTAGGCGGCACGAGCATTTTCGGCGGCCGCGGCCGTTTGTTCGGAACCGTGCTGGGCGTCCTGCTCATCCACGAAACACGTGAATTCGTTTCCTGGCAATGGAACAGGGATGAGCTCAAGCTCATCATCATCGGTGGCCTGCTCATTCTGTCGGTTCTGGCCGATAGCCTTCTCACGCCGAAAGGGCGGAAGGCGTAGCAGCCCACCCCGGCCCTTGGGGCCACCCCTCCCGCAGCGGGAAGGGAGTTCGGGCCGATCACGCAGACGGCATTCGTAAGTGAAGTTCTTACAAACCCTTCCCGTTGCGGGAGGGGTGGC
>NZ_JBDSQY010000117.1:0-2710 GCF_039929585.1 Capsulimonas sp. | reverse complement strand
CCGGAACTCCTCTTGTGACCGGGAAGAGCTTGACGCCTGAAGGCAAGCAGACCAATGTCGGGAGCTTCCCGTCGAATCTTGTCCTGTCTCCGGATGGGAAATACATACTCGTCACCAATTCGGGATTCCGGGAGTACCTTTCCGTCCTGCGCGCTGGCGACGGCGAAATTGTCAGCCAGCTGGATTTTAACAAGCCGAGCAAGGTTGTCAAGAAGAAGAAGCAGGCGCTGTATTACGGCCTTGTCTGCGGTAAGACCGAAGGCGGAATCACGACCGTCTACGCTTCGCGCGGCGGCGAAGGCATGGTGAGCGTGCTGTCTTTGGATGGCGACGGGAAGCTGACGGATACTGGCAAGACGCTGAAGCTCGCGCCGGAGACGGGCGGAGACCTCGCGCATGTCGCGGGCCTCGCCGTGAGCGGCGATGGCGCCTCCTTATATGCCGCCGACAACAGTATCGATCCCAAAAACGAACTGCGCGGCTCTCTGAGAATCTTCGACGCCGTCAGCGGCGCGGAGAAGGCGAATGTCGCCCTGCCTGGCTATCCCTATGCCGTGGCCGCAGTCACGGCGGGCGACGACCGGGACCGTAAGGTTTATGTGACCAGCGAGCAGCGGGCGAACGTTTCGGTGGTGGATCCGTCCACCGGCAAATCCGTGCGGGAAATCGCGACGGGAGCGCAGCCCATCGGCCTTCTGCTGGACAAATCCCAGAGTCGCTTGTTTATCGCGAATGCCGGAAGCGATACCGTCAGCATCATTGATACGCGCACGGATCGTGTGACGCATACCATCTTAATGCGCCCCGACAATGCGCGCGGATTGCCCGGCGCCACGCCTACGGGGCTGGCGCTCTCACCCGACGAAAAGACGCTTTACGTGACGCTGGGCGATATGAACGCCGTCGCTGTGGTAAGCCTGCCCGAAGCGAAGCTGGACGGGTATTTGCCGGTCGGCTGGTATCCCACCGGCGCCGTAGTCTCGCCTGACGGCAAGCGATTGTTTGTCGCCAACGCCAAGGGCGTCGCCGCGCGCAACCCGAACGATACGCCGCATGCTGATCTCACCGAGCGCCCTCAATATATTCAGAATATCATTGAAGGCACGGTCACCACGCTGAACCTGGACGCGCTGCCGCCGCTGAAGGCGATGACGGCGAAGGTGCTGGCGAACAATCAGGGCGCCGCAGGCAAGAGCGCTGATTTCCGCAATCCGGGGATCAAACACGTCTTCTACATCGTCAAGGAAAACCGAACCTACGATCAGGTGCTGGGCGATCTGCCGCAAGGGAACGGCGATCCGGCGCTGGTGCTGTTCGGCCGCGATGTCACCCCGAACCTGCACGCGCTCGCTGAGCGCTTCGTATTGCTCGATAACTTCTACTGCTGCGCGGAAGTGTCCGGAGACGGCTGGAATTGGTCGACCGGCGCGATGGCCTCGGAATACACCGAGCGCAATGTCCCACATAACTACGGCGGTCGTAGGCGCCCGTATGACTTCGAGGGAACCAATAACGGCGTCGCCGTGGACAGGATCGACGCTCCCGACGCCGCCCGCCCGCCCGGCGGCTATATTTGGGATCTCTGCGCGTCCAAGGGCGTCTCTTTCCGCAACTACGGCTTCTTCGCCGACGATCTTGAACTGCCCCGAAAAACGGCTGAGGAGGGAACGGAAGGGCTGGAGAATAGTCCGACCAAAAAGGCGCTTCTCGGAAAGAGCAGCGCCGAATTCCGGCAGTTCGACACCTCTTACGCAGACAGCGAAGCCTGGATCGCCGCAAAGATCGATCCGGCGCCCAAGCAGATGCTCGCTTATGGGAAGTTCAAAGACCCATCGCGTGTTACCGCCTGGAAGCGTGAGTTCGCTCAGTACGTCAAGAACGGCGATCTTCCCAGCTTCTCCATGCTGCGCGTGATGCGCGATCATACGGCGGGCTCCGCAGATGGCGCCTCGTCGGCGCGCGCCATGGTGGCGGACAACGACTACGCCGTTGGCCAGATCGTGGAAACCATCAGCCGCAGCCCCTACTGGAAGTCCTCGGCGATCGTGATCGTGGAAGACGATGCGCAGAACGGCTACGACCATGTGGACGCCCACCGGTCGATTGCCTTCGTGATCAGTCCGTTTATTGAGAAGGGAACGCACGACAGCCGTTTTCACAACACGGACAGCGCCCTGCGCACCATTGAGCTGCTCCTGGGCCTGCCTCCGATGACGCAGTACGACGCCATCGCGCCGCCGATCGACGTCTTCGGCAAAACCGCACTCAACGCCGATCCCTACGCCGCCATTCTTCCAGCCAAGCAGATCCTCGCGGAAGTCAACACAAAGAAGGCGTACCGATCGCAGGACAGCGCCCGCCTCCTCAACCCGCTCAAGGAAGAATCCGCCCCCGACGAGCAGCTCAACGACATCCTGTGGCGCTCCATCAAAGGAACCACGCCGCCGGAGCGTCGTTACACACTGACGACAGCGCGAATCAAGGATGATGACGATTAGGAATTGGCCTTCATCCCCAGCCCCTTCTCCCAATTCTGGGAGAAGGGGAGCTGGAGGGAATTAAGATTTTTTGATCTCAGAGATCTTAACAAAAAGCGCGGAAGTCTCCCCCATTTATGGGGCGAGATGGATAGCGCATCGTCTTTCTGAAGACGATAAATACCAATACCTCGATTGGTATCGCGAAAACACATGAAACCTAAACAGTTTTG
>NZ_JBDSQY010000116.1:0-16943 GCF_039929585.1 Capsulimonas sp. | reverse complement strand
GGTCCCCCAGAATTGGGGCGGAGGGGCCGAACACCCACGCCAAGAGCCATGTCATCCCAAGTTATCAACACCCCCTTCCCACTGCGAAGCAGCTTGCAGGGAAGCAGCTTGCAGGGAAGGGGGGGAGGCAGCCATGGATAAAAGCGAAAGTCTTAAGAATGTTTACCGAATGGTGATATCGACGCCCGGTTCCCCGGAGTAGCGGCCATGGGGGTAGACGGAGCCGCTATAATAGCCGTAACCGTCGTTGGTCATGTCCACGTAGTCGCTTTGGAGTTTACCTCCGGTCTTGTTCGGCAGATAGTTCCAATCGAACAGCACCGTGAAGGCGTCATCTTGCGCCGAATATTTGACGTCACGAACATTGATGCTGGCCATCGTGTACGCGGCGCCGTCTTTGTGGATCACGCGCATCTTGGTGAGGCCATCATTTGCGCTTTGAACTGGGACGCGGCAGAGTCGGAAGCGATTGGCGGCGCGGGGCGGGCTGCGGCGGCTATGGCCGCGCCGGACGCCTCCGGTTTGTGCGACACGATGGTCGCGGAGACGATCAGACCGGCCGCGACGATGCTGGCCGGCAGGACTCCCCAAAACTTCGAGCGAACATTTGCGTCATTCATGGGCGTTGTTCTCCGTGAAGTTGAGTCGAAATTAAGAGTGTTTCGTTCATCACTTCTTTCCCGCTTCCCGCCGGCGGCAAACGCCCGCCTGTTTCCAAGATGAAAACTGTTGACATAAAATGCGGCAGAACCCGGCGAATGAATTCGCGGCTAAAAGTACGGTCACCCGCCTTCGCGGGTTCAGAAGTCTTGTGGTCGGACGGCTCACTGGGATGCGCAATTTCGCGTGTAAAAGAGCGCTGAATATTGCGGGCTCCGATGCTACGCGGCGTTTACCTGCTCGCTGAGCCATGCGATTCCTTGTTCATATTTTTGCAGCGCGGGGCGCAGAATGCCCCAGACTTGATCGCCGCCGATGGGAGAGAAGTAGACGTATATCCAGGCCTCGTTATCGTGGAAGGCGGTCTGTATGGGGATGTTCAGCGCTTCACAGGCGGTATCAATGTCAAATGTGTCAGCGTCCTGCATATATTCATAAAGAGGGCCAAAGGTGGTTTCGGTTTCGTCATCGTCCATCTCTTCCAGTATTTCTTCGGCCCGCTGCTCCTGATCCATGTCAAGTTCTTCGAAGATCTTCTTGAACGTTGCGGAGGGAACCCGGTTTTCGCTATTGCTGTGTTCTTCCGCCAAATCCTCGCGGACGCTTAACAGACCATCGTCGCGGTCTTTGTTGTCACTGTAGCCGGCGTAAAAAGCGACAAAGTGCGCCACGTAATGCGGACAGATCGCGTCGTCGGCGGTTGCGAATGGGACCCAGGGGCTGAGACAGATCGGGCAGTAAAACGTGTTACACTCCACGCAATAGTTTTTGCAGTTATCGATGAAGAGCGAGGTTCTGTCTTTCGGGCATGTCAGTTCGTCGTTTGAAGTCGATTGATCCATGTCGCCTCACAAGGTAATAATTGCGCGGATGGCGGGAAGCCACAGAGATAGTGATATTATAACATTTGAAGAGCATTTTATGATAACGTCACCCACCAATCCTGATTTGCCATTCGTCTCTCTGCTGGCTGAAGCTACAGAGTATTTCTATTGTTTTCGTGATTACTGGGATCCGATATCTCAGGACGTAGCGATGGTTTGGAAAAGCCCTCGGGGCAAAAGCTATCGACTTTGTGCGGTGATCAATGAAAGAGAAATCAGAAATAAAACGAGGGTGAAGCCGATTATTCGGGAACGTATCGAAGAGACGGTATTTCAGGAACTTATGGCGGCGGTGGAGCTGTCGGGGATCTTCGAGCTGAAGCCCGTGGAAGACCTGAGCATAATGTCGCATATCACCGTTTTTGTGGCGCTCCGATTTGCGGACGGGCGAACGAGCCAGACGTTCATTCCGGGACGTTATTCGAATGATGAACGTACACGGGAAATTCCGGGATTAACACAAAAGTGCGCTCCTGAACTGTTTCCAAAGATCAAGGAAGAAAAGTGGCGGAAGCGCGGGCCGAAGCCGCGATAGGGCGTGTGGGCGGTTGGAATACCGTTTTGTGGAGAATGTAAATTTATGGACGAAGTTCGTTTTGCCAGCGCCATAGCGCAAATGCGCGTGTTGGCGCCGCAGGCGTTTCCGGGCTCGGTCGCTGAGGCGACGATTCAGGAGGCTCAGTCGGAGCTTAGCGTCACGGTTCCTGAAAGTTACATTGCGTTTCTTCGTGAGGCGGGAGGCGCGGATTTTCCATTCGACATCTATGGATTGGAGCCGGAGCAGCCGAACTCAGACGACGTCAGCGCATGGAACGTGGTGGGGATGACACAGGAAGAACGGACGGAAGTCGAACCTCAGATGCAGCATCATTTGGTGGCTCTTTGTCCAGACGGCGTGGGCAATCATTGGTGTTTGGATACATTACGAATTCACGATGGGGACTGTCCGGTGGTGATGTGGCTTCACGACGCCGCCGCAGATCAGGTCCCTCCTTTGATGAATGGGACGTTTGTTGAGTTTCTGGAGAGCTCGATAGAAAACGCGGAAGAGATGATGGAATTTTGAGACTATCCGCGCTGTTGGCGCCAGACCGGAGATACGCTCTGCTTTTGGGATTTGCGCTGCTGTTTGGGGGCGTCCTCTCAGCGTCGGCGCAGTCTCAGAATCGACTTAAGCCGGAATTTGCGCTCCGTCATGCTGGGTGCGTTTCGTCGGTGGCGTTCTCTCCCGATGGGAAGCTGCTGGCGGTTGCTTACGGCGATGAAGATACGTCGGGTGGTCTGGCGCTTTGGGATTTGGTGACGGGAAAGCTCGTATGGCGAACCGCAAAGCGCAGGACGTTCACGCAGGTAGCGTTTCTGGGCGACGGCTCTCGTATCCTGAGTCTCGACTATTTCGATAAGCGTTATCCAATGCAAATCTGGGATGTGAAGACGCACGCGCTCCTCACAGCGGCGCCTAACCCGAAGCATCTTTCGATCCATACGTTTGCCGTCGCGCCCGATGGCGCGACGGTCGCGCTTGGGGTGGGTGATTTCGAGGCCGATCAGCCTTCGGCAATACTCCTTTGGAATGTCAAGACCGGGGTTACCCGACCGGTGGCGCTGCTGCCCTACACCGATGGGGTGATCGCACTCAGCTTCTCACCGGACGGCAAGCGGATTGCGGGCGCTGGTGGAGATTGGGATTCGGATGTGTCCGAGGTGAAGATTTGCGATCTGCGCACAAGGCGCACCGTTACGGATATCGTCAATTGCGAAGAGGGCTCCGTCAGTCAGCTGGCGTTTTCACCCAAGGGTGATATGCTCGCGGTTGGCGGAGACTTTATTGGTCTGCGCGACGGACGCGGTGACCTGAAACATCGGCTGAAGCTAACCGACGACAGGCCCGCAATCGCGTTCTCGCCGGACGGTGAAACGCTTGCCGCAAGCGATCTCGATCAGAACGGGCGCACAATTGTCAAGATCTGGCGTATTGGAACACGGCGGCTGGGGACGGTTATGCGCATGAATGGGGCTCAGATCAACGATCTTTCGATTTCGCCTCACCGGCGGCTGCTGGCGGTGGCTCGCCAGGATGGAAACGTACAGTTGTGGCGGCTGACGCCGAGCCGAAAGCATGAGTGACTGATGGAATTTTTAGGAATTGTTTCTGGTGAGGGCGGGCCGCTCATTATTGGGGATGCCGCTGTCGTGCAGCAATGGCGCGGGATAGAGGATGGCGGCGCCGATTACGAGCGTTGCTGTGCGCCCTTGGATCGTGACGCGAACTTGCAGGGCTATGCCTTAGCTGTTGGAAACGGCGTCGCGCTGATCTGGGAGATGCAGGGTGGCGGCACAGCGGATTTATTTCAGAAGTCGCCGTCAGAGATCGTCATCGTTCGGACATGGCTGGATCGTGCGGACGATGAAGAAGTCGTGATCGATTTGCTCGCAGTGGCTCCGTCCATAGCGCCGCCGGTTTTCCTTTGTGAGATCGCGATCACTAGTGGTGTGTGCGCTGTTCTGTGGTCGCCAGAAGATGGGCAGTGCATTGAGTCGATGGAGGTGGGTGAGAGCATGCGAATGACCGGTGAGATGGCGATGGAGGAGTCGGGACTGATGTTCCCCGTGACGCCTGGTGTCTATCAATGCTTCCATGATGAGGTTGCAGTCGAAGGCGGGACGGCGCGGCGATGTCGATTGAAGGCGAAAGAGTAGCTATGGAAGTCTTTGTTCTCATTCATATACACACATTTGAAGACGGGGTTCAAGATTTCAAGATGATCGGCGTGTATTCCAGTCGAGATCAGGCAGCGCTTGCGATCGAGAGAATGCTAACGCAGCCCGGGTTTTGTGATACGCCGGAAGGCTTTGTGATTACGGTCTATCCAGTCGACGCCGATACGCATGGGTGGGACCAGGGGCGAGTTTCAAAATGAAACTATTTCTTCTGTATCACGTTCAGGATCTGGGTTACGATTATATAGAGCATATTACGCTGGTGGGCGTTTACTCGTCAGAGGCGCAAGCGGAGCAGGCGCGGGAGCGCGTGAAGTTGCAGCCAGGGTTTTGTGAGGCGCCGGAGGCGTTTGAGATCAATCCCTATGAGGTGGACCAGGATCACTGGAGGGAAGGTTATTTCACAGATACTTATCCCTTGCCGGCGCGGCCAAGGCGGTACAAGCGACGGCGCAAGGCGCCGCTGATCAATTAGTCTCTGTTCTGTCTGGGCGATATGACCCGTTTGGATTCAAAATTCGTGAGAAGCAACAATGACGGATTACGATTTTACAGCTTGGGAGGCGTATGCGCTTGGACCGCGAAGTGCATCCACTGTGGAGAAATTCCTGAAGGCCTATGTGGACAAAGCATGCCTCGTCCGTCAGGATACCTATCGTGTGCTTGCGCACGGCAGACCGGAACTCGGTGAGCGGCCATTGGTGACTTTGCAATTCCCGGATTTGCAAAGCGTTATCCAGGCGGGTATGGAGCAGCGTCGAGTTTTCTTTTTCTCTTTGCCGCCGAAGGATAAACAATTTATTCGCGTGACCCTGGGGTTTTGTGAGGACGACACTCTTGTCTTTGGCCTGTCCAGACCAGAAAGCACGGACGTCGCCGATGTGAAAGAAAACTTGATGAAGCTGATTGAGAGGCTCCACTGCCGCATGGGGCTGCTGGCTGTGGAACGTGCGCCGCCGCTCAGTGAGAAAGAATTTAAAGAAGCGGCATCGCTGGATTGGGTTCTGTGTTTTTGGAGCGGCAGTGATGATGGCGCAATGCCGAGGCATGATCCATGAAGTAATCACGTCTTGTTTGGTTGGTAGTTTTTAATTGTATTTTACACTCCATTGACAAGCCGCCGGAAAACTCATACACTACACCAACCATGAAAAAACTATCCGTCCTTTTGTTCGTGATGGCTGCTCTTTTGGGATCCACGGTTGCTCAAGGCGCCGATTCCTACGGTTACGATGACGCCGGCAATTATCACACAGACAACTATGGCAGTTCCTCAAATCTGAATCTCAATACGACAATCGATGTCTCCGACCTGAAGGCGAAGTTTGAGCAGATGTACGCGCCGTCGCCGACGCCTTCTTCTCCTTCCTGGTCCAATGGGTCCAACTACGATTATTCCACTTCGTACTACCGGCCTGAACCTCCGACAGCGCCACATCTGACCCCCGAGCAGATCGCTGCAAACCAGAAGGCCGCCGAACTTAAGGCGCTGGTGGACAAAGCCAACGATGCGCTCACCGTCCAGAAGAACTATCCACTCGCCGTCACTCTTCTGCAGAATGCGGCTGACGCCGGCGACATGGCGTCGCTAGCGACCCTCTACCACCTTCTCGTGGATAAAGAGAAGGGCGTTTACGACAAAGCCCGCGCCGCAAAGCTCCTGGCTGACCTCGCGACCGGGCACGACGACTACCGCGATGACAAGGGCTATCCGGTGTTCGTCGACTTCAAGAGGCAATACGGACAGGCCTTGATGGATGGCGACGGCTACCCGCAGGACTATGATACCGGCATCGACCTTGTGGAAAAGGCCGCCATCCATGCAGAGGATTGGGTGACCATGGGCAGAGAGCATGAGGCGGGGGCAAACAACTTCCACCAGTACCCGCAAGTCGCAATCTCGTGCTATCAAACGTCTCTATTGATGGCGGAACGTAACAGCTCCTGGATCCCTGAGATTCGATCGCGCATGGCGCTGCTTATGATCGCACAGCCGGGGGCCGGCTTGAGTCAATACCGAGGTGACCTCATCGGTCTACTCAAGCCGGGTGAGAATTCCATCCCCGATTCACTGCGCGACGCGATCGGCGTCAAAATCTACAATGTCCTGATGGCTGGCGACCCTGCCCCGAAAAATCCCCACACAATCATCGGCGTGCTGTTTATGAGCAAAGGCGACCCGGACTGGGAGCAGGCGGAGCCGTTCTTCACCAACAACGACGATCCCGCCGCCATACGAGAGCTCGCCCGTTACTACGAAAAGGGATGGGGCCGGCCCAAAGACCATGCAAAGGCGATCTCCATGCTGACCAAGGCCGCCGCCGAAGGAGATAAGGATGCGGAGTACGACCTCGCCGCAGACAAATACAATGAAACCCTGAGGGCTTCTGGTAATGCGGTCACTCTGGACGGTTTGGCTGCCCACGCTCAGCAGTGCGCCCAAGTGCTGGCCGATGCCGGCAACGCGCCGGCCAAGAACAATCTCGCCAAGTGGATCCGGCTCAGGGCCGAGAGGTCCACAACCATCACGCCTGCGCAGAAAGAGGGTGAGCGTAAGAAAGCCTATGACCTTTGGGTCGAGGCAAGCGACCTGGGTGTCCGCGAAGCTGACTACTACCGCGCGGCGTGCGAAGAATACGGAATCGGCGCGCCTAAAGATACAGAGGCCGCAAAGCGCCACTACGATTACGCCGCCTATTGGGACGATCCGCAGGCCCAAAAGCGGATGGGGGAGATCACCCTTCAGGGCCTGTACGACACGCCCGTGGATGTTGCGAAAGGGCGACAATTTTTGCTGGATGCATCCTTTACGCTGCCGTTAGCCGCTTACGAACTGGGCGTCGAACTGAATAAAGACGGCGCTTCCAGCGACGACCTCAAGCAAGCACGGGGTCTGTTCAAGCAGGCGTTCGACGCCAAAATATGGCAAGCCGGCTTCAAGCTGGCGGCCTGCCTGCACCAAGGCCTTGGCGGCGATAAGGACGAGGCCGGCGCCAAAGCGCTGGTGGAACAAGCCGCGTCCATGGCGGGCGCTAAGAGCGCTAAGGCTGCTGCTGACGCCTACACCAACGGATCCATGGTTGACCCGGACCCAGCGATGGCCGCAAAGTGGAAAGCCTTGGCCGGCGCCTAGCCTGAATTGGGCGCTTCTCCGCCAGGATGATCGCGAACCGAAACGCCATCTGTAGAAGTTTTCGATATGGGCTTGCAACTTTTTTGATTGGTATATGTCAAACTCTGACATATAAGTGCACGGGCGGCTGGGGGAATCAGTAGGGGTTCATGAAGAAATCTGTTAAGACGGCGATTGGGGCGGGAATTGTGCTCGTGCTGGGGGGCGTGGCGGCGTCGCGGGTCAGTCGCGATCTGCATAAGCCGCCGCCGCCGCCGCGGACGACGGAGGCGAAGCGGGGGGATGTTTCGGTCTCCGTGCAGGAGGTCGGGGCGGTCCAGCCGGTGGATAAAGTTGACGTCCGGAGCAAGGTTGCCGGGCGCATTCTGGTGATGCCGATCGAGGCGGGGCAGCGGGTGCAGGCGGGGCAGCTGATCGCGATGGTGGACCGGACGCTTCTGGACCCGCAGATCCAGCAGACGCAGGCGCAGCTGGATCAGGCGAAGGCGCGGCTGGCGCAGTCGGAGGCGTCGTACCAATTGCAGCGGTCGCAGACGAAGTGGGCGATCGCGCAGGCGGCTGCGGGATTGGAGTCGGCGCGGGCGCATCTGGCGACGGTGGCGGCGGGCGCGCGGCCGCAGGAGATCGCGCAGAAGAAGCAGGAAATCGCGCGGGCGCAGATCGCGCTCGACGACGCGCTCCGCACGCAGGCGCGCAAGCAGTCGCTTGCGGCGAAGGGGTTTGTATCGCAGGCTGATGCGGACGCATCGCAGGTCGCGGTGGATACCGGACGCAGCACGCTGGCGGCCGCGCAGGAGTCGCTGTCGCTGACGCTGGCGGGGGCGCGCAAGGAAGATGTGAACGACGCGCGGGTGGCGGTGCATTCGGCCGAGGTGCAGCTGGCGACGGCGCGGGCGAACTCGCTCCAGGACGCGGTGCGCAAGTCGGACATCGATCAGGCGCGCGGCAACGTGCAGCAGATCGCGGGCAATCTGTCTCAGCTCCAAGTGCAGGTCGGGGACACGAAGATTTCGGCTCCCGTGTCGGGCATCGTGCTGAAGAAGTACCGGCAGCCGGGGGAGATCGTGCAGAGCGCGACGACGGGTTTTTCGGACACGCAGAGCATTGTGGCGACCCTGGGCAGCCGTTTGGAAGTGCAGGTCGGGATCAATGAAGTCGATGTTGCGAAGATCCGTGTGGGCGCGCCGGTGACGATCGGGGTGGATGCGGCGCCGGGCGTGTCATTCGCGGGATCGGTGACGGAGATCGCGCCGGCGTCGACGAACGCCTTCGCCGACACAACGTCGGGCGCGGCAGCGAGCATCAGCAAGTTCAGTGTCCGTGTGGCGTTCCAGAAATATGACGCGCGGATCCGGCCCGGCATGAGCGCCAATGTCAACATCATGAGCGCCCAGCGCAAGAATGTGGTCGTCATTCCCTTGCAGAACGTGGCGTTCACGGGGAATACGGGCAAGGTGCAGGTGCTGAACGCGGCGGGCAAGCCCGAGGACCGGACAGTGTCGCTGGGGCTGCGTGATGATACGGGCGTCGAGGTGAAGACGGGGCTTGCGGCGGGGGACAAAGTATTGGTTCCGGCGCTGACGGGGACGCGGCGGACGATTGATATCGGCGGCGGGCCGGATGGGTAAGATTTCGGCCCCCCTGCCCCCAATCCTGGGGGAAGAGTTTGTCGTTGGTTGGTTTGATCGAATCCTGCGTTTGTCCCAAGTTTTATTTCCGGATGCACGCATCTAGTAAACACAAACACACTCGCGCCAACCTCCTCCCCCAGGATTGGGGGGCAGGGGGGCCGAATCCTATGGCGTCTGGCGCCGGCGGTTGAAACCGCGCCTACGTGAAGAATCACCTTTGGTGATAAACCTGCCTGCGCGGGTTTCCGCATGTTGTTTTCTAATATGAGATAATATATGGCGTTTTTTGAGTCTCTGCGCGTGGCGCTGGAGGCGTTGTGGGCGAATAAGCTGCGGACGATCCTGACGATGCTTGGGGTGATTATCGGCGTGTCGTCGGTCATTCTGATGATTGCGATTGTGCAGGGGGCGCGCCAGAAGATCATTGCGCAGCTGGAGAGCAATGGGTCGAACCAGATCTTTGCGTTCTATGCGCCTAAGCCTGGGGCGGCGGCGCGCGGGGGCGTGGATGGTCTGGTGATGGCGGATGTGACGGCGATCGAGCGTCAATGCACGCTGATCGGGCCGGTCAGTCCGACGGCGAATACGGGCGTGCAGGCGAGCGCGGGGACGAAGACGAAGTCGCTGACGATCATCGGGGTGCTGGCGGCGTACCAGTCGGTGAGTAATATCACGGTGGCGCAGGGGCGGTTTATCCAATCGGTGGACGACGACACCTGGAGCAAGGCGTGCGTGATCGGGCGCAAGGTGCGTGAGGATCTGTTTGGTTCTGCCGATCCGATTGGGCGCGAGATCGTGTGCGATTCGAATGGGACACGGGTGTCGCTGACGGTGGTCGGGGTGCTGGCGGACAAGGACCGGGCGTTCGACACGGACCCGAACAACAGCGTCTTTCTGTCGCTGCGCTCCGTGCAGAAGCGTTTCACGGCGAGCGATAATCTGGGCGGCTTCAGCACGAAGTCTTTGGACGTGACGCAGACGAACGCGGCGGCCGACGAGGTGTGGAGCGTTCTTCAGCGGCGGCATCCGACCACGATCGACAACTACATTGTGGACACGCAGGCGGGCCTGCTCAAGCAGCTCGATACGTTCATTGCGGTCTTCCAATTGGTACTGGGCGGCATCGGCGGCCTGGCGCTGCTCACGGGCGGCATCGGAATTATGAACATCATGCTGGTGTCCGTCACCGAGCGCACGCGCGAGATCGGCATCCGCAAGGCCGTGGGCGCGACGCCCAATATGATCCTGCTGCAATTTGTGGTGGAGGCGGTGGTCGTCTCGGGGCTGGGGGGCGCCTTAGGGGTCGCGCAAAGCTTCGCCATTGTGGGTCTGATCAACATGCTGCCGCAGAAGGCGATCCACGCGTTTATCCCGCTGTGGGGCATTGGCCTGGGCTTCGGATTCGCGATGGCGGTGGGTCTGTTCTTTGGGATTTACCCCGCGTGGCGCGCCTCGCGTCTGGACCCGATTACGGCGCTGCGATATGAGTAGGGGCGTTTTGTCCGCCGCTTCGAGACCTATTCCCCCGGCGCTTTAGCGCGCTTTCCCCTTTTCCCAGCAAGGCCCTTCGGGCGGGAAAAGGGGCGCTCGTAATTATTATCCAGGCGAGTATTTCGTGGTGTTGTAAGAGTTTTCGGCCGGTTAGGAACCTCGGGTATGAAACCTACGGCTGGGCGTCGCTTTGCATCTAACCCTCCGTGCTGGACGGACAAAAAAATGGTGATCGAGAGCGTTATGGAATTCCGTGTGAAGGCGAGGTTAAGAGATGAGCAGGACAAAGAGACAGGTTGTGACCGAACCGATCGCCGATGATCCGCGATTTGACGAATGGCTGGACGATTGCAGAAACGAACTCGAACGCCGTAACGCGGCGGCGAGGGCGGCGTTTGGCGTAGGGGATTATAATCGGTGGGATATCGTGCAGGGCGCCATGCAGCTGGTGTTTTCAGATAAGGGAAAACCAGAGGTCACCGCTGACGCGCAGTGCATTGGGTCCTATTCGTACGTCACGAACACATGGAAGTGGGGATGGGCGAGCGCCTCGGTTTCACCGCGATTCTCCAACGATATTCTGAAGGTAAGAGAATATGGGGAAGCTCATGGATTCGAATCCCTTGTCACGGACGTGTCAATCGCATGCAGCGAGGACGCCGCCTGGCTGCTCGCGGCGGGGGCGCTGGTTGTCCTGGACGCCGAAGGGGTGTACTGCGGGGCAACGGAACATGGCCTGATGTTTCTGCTGCTGAGAAACCTGCGGCGTTTATAAACAACCGCTATTGAGATACGATAGTGGCGGTGTATCAATTCTGGGGAAGTTGAAGCGTACGACCAATGGGATGGTCATATGCAGGGAAGACATACTCAAGGAGAATCCCATGCCGCGAGATGGGTGGAAGTGGACTTGCCCATTTTCCCAGCAAGGCCGTTCGGGCGGGAAAAGGGGCGTTCGCTACTGCGGTCCAGGCGAGTTTTGTCGTTGGGCTTGGTCCCCTCCAATTATGGGGATGGCGCGGTTACGGCGTTGATGCGTAATTGAGGATGCCCCAGCTCTGGCTCTTGCGCCAACTGGAAATTGGTGTGATATAGCTCCCAGCGGCGCCTGGAGCGAATACCTTGCTGTCGTTTCCTGCGTCCCCTGGAACGCGTGTGGTGAGTGAGCAGCTGGCGATGATATCGGGCGTTGGGGATTGGTCGGCGGATTGCGGGAGAGCGAACCGCACTAGATTGCCGATGTTCGAGTGAAATTGCAGCTCGAATTTGATTTTTTCTCCCGTTTTCAAGTTACCGAAGCTTATGGGAAGTCTCTTCGTGTACGTTTTGCCCGGCGCCAGTTTGGTCACGATGACCATATTGGCGCCGCAGGACGTTCTTACCGGTCCGATGAGCTTGTTATCTGTTGTCCAGTTGATGTCGATGGATGCATTTTCGCCCAGCAATATCGTCTTGTTCGAGACGTTTGTGACGGTGCATTCGACTTCCGAGTAAGCCTTATAGCTGTGGCTTATTTCCGGATCGAGTTTTTCGCTGGGAACGAATTTTGCGTCTAGTGTCAGAGGATACTTGAGAGCCGGGGCCGCGATTGTCGATGTGGATGACATGAGGGATGCGATGCCGGCTATGACTGGGGCGTATGCGAGTTTCATGACCGTTTCCTCTCGATGATCAATTAGCCTCATAGACATTGCTTCCAGTACAAAGTTTCAAGAAACGGCAAAGCGCTGTGTGAGAGTTCGCGTTCATTTTGGAACGGTAAATTTGATGGAGCAGCTTGCAATTAGGTCCGGCATTGTGTTCTTATCGGGTACTGGCTGAGGGATGCGGCGAAGGGCGCCGCCTGGGTTGGAATGGAAGAGGAGATGAAATGTCACCGAATCGCCGGCTTTCATTTGACCAAATAGTAGGGGAATGGCTCTTGAATATGTCTGGCCAGGGTCAAGGCGTATCCCATACGGCAGGTTGGCAAGGATCGGCCAGCGTGGCGTGTTGATGTTGGGATTGTCTGTACTCCAATTGATGACGAAATCAGCGGTTTCCGTACCGATCCAGATTGTTTTGTTGGAAACGTTTTTGACAGTGCAATCGAATTCAGCATACCCTGCGTAATCACTTTGCCATTCCTTGTGATATTTTTCGACTGGCGCAAGCTTCGCTTCCAGAGTGAGCGCATTCTGAGGCATATCGGCAGGCGTCTCCGCAATCGACGGCGCTGCGTGCGCGAGAATTCCAGTTATTGCGCAAATCAAAACTGAATTCAGTTTCATCGTGGGATGCTCCAGTGTATGACGGGCGAGTTACTAACTTGGTCTGAGGCGCCAATGCCGAGCAAGCTTCAATGGAAGCGGCAATCCGCAATGCTCGATCGGCGGTTAGAGATTGAAGTCTGGCAGAGGGATGCAGATCTGATGGGAATGGCGGACGAAGATACAGTGGGTTATGGGATAGGAATATTGGGCGATTGCAGCCACAAGGAGAATGGAATGCGGCGATCTTGGTGGGCGAATTTCGCTGGAATGATGGCGATTTTGGCGATGGTCGCGGCGCACGGAGCGTGGGCGGAGGATGCGGCGGCGGGGCAGGAGCCGAAGCACGTGAAGGTGAGCGTCGATTATCTTGAAGTCGATCCTGGGATTTATGCGAAGGCTTTGAAGGATATTCCGGCGGGGGCCAAGCACGATGGGCTGCTGCTGGCGGCGCTGCTCAAGGATGGAGTGAAGCCGGTCATGTCGCCCCGGCTGACGACCGCCGACGGTGTGGCGGGGCATGTGGATACTTCGCAGCAGATCCACTACAAGTCGGACGACGGCAAGGATGAGACGATGACGGCGATGAGCGGCATTGACGCGACGCCGCACTGTCAGCCGAACGGCCGGATCGCATGTGATCTCAAAGTGGTGCGCCAGTTTTTTGTTGTCCACTCGACCTCGTCGCGGCCCTCGGTCACGACACGATCGCTGTCTGCGGTCCCTACGGTCGCCGACGGCGAAGTGTACGAACTCGCAGGCATGGAGCCCGCAGCGGCTTGGAGCGAGAAGATGTCGCTGATATTCCTCAAAGTGTCCATGGTCGCGGATAAGCCGTAAGGATCGTGGGGGAGCACATGATGGAAGAGAGTTTGTGTGTTGGGGGCGATGGCGGTCCGCTGATCGTGATACAGGCGTCTGCTGTTCCGTTGTGGCAGGGGGCGAGTGATTTTGAGAATAGCCTGATGAACGGCGGGGATGTGGAGACGGATTATGATGTGATCTGCGACCTTCCGGGCGAACTCGGCGTGGGGATGGTCACCCGGTATGAGCGCGAGATGCTGGTTCTGTGGGATAGCGAGTTTTCGGCGACACGGCTTCCTTCGGAGGCTCTCTCGCTTGCGCCGGATGTGATCGTGCTGACGATGGCCTACCACCCCGATGACCTTCCCGGCATCCTGCCCATCATTGCCGAGTGTGTGCAGGCGGGGGCGCCGGAGCGTTCGCTGCCGTTTTTCGTTCAAGATGAGATGCTTCGGCTGCAGGTCGGGGCGGACTGCGCGGAGCCGTCGTACCTCTATCAGTATCTCGATATTCCCATAGCGCCCGGGCGGAAGCAGTGTGAGATATATTCCGTCAAACACAATTCGCTTGAGGACGAGGTGGTGGTGATCCGCGACGATGTGGCTGCGTAGTTTCTATGGCAATTCGCGAGAAGAGGAAAAGGTCAGGGGCGTGATGCTCCTGGCTTTTTCTTTTTGTGGATTTCAGCGCTGGACGCCGCTGAAGCGAATCCCCATGCGCTGGGCGAGATCCTGCGCGAACGCGGCGGCGTCGGCGGGGCTGGAGGCGCGGGCGATTTCGTAGCGCGTGGGGGGAGTGGGCAGAAACCAGCGTTCGCGTTTCGGGTGAAGAACGAGCATCACCTGGCCCTGGGCGGCCTTGCCGCTTTCCTGTACGAGGAGGGAATGGATCTTGTCGAATCGTCCTTCCCGGCGGCCGCCAACTAAGCCCAGGCCGCTTCGGAGCTGAAACCGGCGTCGTGCAAGGTCCAGGCGCAGGGTGAGCGGCAGGGCTTCGCCGAGACAAAGGGAAGCGCCCACCGTGAGCGCTAACGTCGCGGCGGTGACGACGGGGCCAAACCCGGCGGCCTCCGCCGTGCGCCAGTAGGCGCTGAGACTCAGGGCGGTCGCCGTTAGGAGCAGCGCCAGCATAAAATATCCCGTCCGCGAGCGGGGCGAGCGGCGGAGGATGATTTCGTGGCCGTCGTCGCGCGCGACCCATTCTTTGATTTCCATTGGCTGCTCTCTTAATTCGTTTCTTAATTATACTAGATACTCATTGAGATTTGTCTGCGATGGTTATGAGCGGAGAAGTTTGAAAACAGGCGGAATGAAAAGTCAGAATCGTTTTGTTTATGTGCGTGCCTGTCTCTTGAGCGCCGACGTCGTTTGCTTTATAATAGGGGACAGCGTTCGCCAAGGATGGGCTTGGCGCATTCGTGATGAAGTGAGAGATTTTGGTTATGAAGATTTTATTGTTGAGTGCGATTATCGCGGTTCTGCTGACGGTGGGGTGTCAGAAGGAGCATGGCGTTGCGGCGGCTGCGGCGCCGATCGCGATCCAGGCGGTGACGCCGGCGGAGCAGCGTGGGTCGACGGGGCCGGATAAGAAGGCGGGGTCGGTTTACGGGGCGGTGCTTGGGAATGATTGGGGTTCGAAGCCTGGGGACTGGGCGCGGTATGAGTTTTCGTCGGACGCGGCGATATCTCCGGCGTACCTGCATCTGCGTTATGCGCGGGAGATGGACGGCGCGGCGCGGGTGCGGGTGACGCTGGATGGGAAGGACGCGGGCGTTCTGACCTTGCCGAAGACGGGGGGGTGGGGCGACACGGCGGATCAATTTCAGGAGACAACGCTGAAGGTGGCGTCCTTGGTCGCGGGGAAGCATACGCTGCGGCTGACGGTGGGAGCGTCCAAAGACGTGGCGCTGCAATTGCAGAAGCCGAGCTCCGAGCTGGATCTGGTGGGGAACCGGGACGACAAGAATTCCGTGGGGCATGGCGTAAACGTGGCTCTGTATACGGGGACGCCGTCCAAGTTTTTCTATGCGACTTATGAGATGGGCGATGTTTTTAATATTGTGGATGGCGGGACGCTGAAATGGTTCCCGGACTACACGCTGGTCGATCCGACCGCGAGCGCCGGAAACGCGAATTTGGATCGAATTACGATTGATGGGATTCCGGGTCTGGAGCCGGCGGCGAAGAGCGCGGCGGCGAGTGAGATCGACGAGCAGCGGCAAGTGTGCGTGACGAAGGACGATGTGGTGGTCTCGCGTGTCGTGCTGATCAACAGCGGCGCTACAGATGCGGTCCATCATATGGAAGTGGCGGGGGACTGCCGGGCCGGCTTCGATTACCGGGGTAAGACGGGTGGCGAGAAGGCGACGCGCGTCGATGCGGACACGCTGCTTCTTGTTGACAAGAATGCGTTCCCGAGCGTGCTGCGCGATGGGCTGGTGATGGCGGTGGGGGCGTCGTCGGCGCCGGTGTCCACGGAAAGCGGGACGCCGGGCGCTTACCGTCTGAACTACGACATCCATGTTCCGGCGCATGGGACCAAGGTGGTGACGTTCGCCTGCGCGGTGGGGCGCGATGTGGCGACGGCGAAGGCGCATCTGGCGGGCGCGCTGAAACAGAGCGATCCAGTGGCGCAAAACCGTAAGGACTGGGCTGATTTCTACGAGAAGCAAACGCCGAGCTTTACGTCGTCGGATGCGGGCCTGAACGAGATCTACGGCCTGCGCTGGTTTCTGCTGAAGTTCTCGATGTCTGGGGGGGACCTGGGCTACTTCCAGTATCCCGTGGATATGGAGGGCCGCCAGGCGTTCCAGACGTACTGCTGCTACAGCGCGCCGTTTATGTCGTTCGACCTGAACTGGCAGGACGATCCGAAGGTCGGCTTCGGGCAGCTGGCGAATATGGTCCACGTGGCGTACGACGACGGTCGCTTCCCCTGGTACAGCACGCCGGAAACGAACCGAGTGCCGCTGGACCATAAGTCGGGCACGGGACAATCGCTGACGCCGTGGACGGCGTGGCGGTTTTATCAGATCCATGGCCGCAAGGATCTGATCGCGCAGCTTTACGATGGGATGAAGAAGAATCTGGACTGGTGGATCGCCGACCGTGACCCGGACGGCAATGGTTTGTTCACGATCGACCACCAATTGGAAACGGGGATGGACGACCTTCATCGCCGCTGGACGACGGCGCCGCCGAAGCGTTACGAGGCGGTGGACGCCACCAGTTACGCTATTCTCAATCTCGAAGCCGTGGGGAATATGGCGCGCGTGCTGGGCAAAACCGCCGACTCAGACTACTATTCGAAGTACGCCGCGAAGTCTAAGAACGCCTTGCAGACGATCTGCTGGGATCCGAAGCTTCAGCGT
>NZ_JBDSQY010000115.1:0-4741 GCF_039929585.1 Capsulimonas sp. | reverse complement strand
TGCCTTCCACCTTGCTTTTGAGCGACAACAAGGCCGTCCCCGCGAACACCACGACACTGGGCGCCCACAGAAACAAAAGCGCGTTGTCGTTCTCAGCGACAGCGCGCTTGCCGTCCACCCAGAGGCTTCGAATAAACGTCAGCATCAGCAGGGGCGACATGAGCAAAGCCTGATCGCCGGCGAACCGCAGGAACCACTTGAATGGGGGGTCGTGCGCGGAACTGCGCGTCCCCATTGCATGGATATGCATCCAGAAGGCGTTATGATGGGTGTAGTTCCACCAGACGAACGGGCTGAAGATCGCCAGTGCGATCATGGCGGCCACATACGGCTCCGGGCGGCGCAGCCAGTAACGATGCGTTTTTGAGAGCGCCAAATAGAGCAGTATGCTGGGCAGCAGCAATAAGGCGTTCAGCTTCGCCATCGCCGCCAGCCCCGCCAGAACGCCGCCCACAATCCACAGCCATCCCTTACCATCCAGCGCATGGAGAATGACATACAGCGCCGCCGCCCAGAGCGCGAGCTGCACGGGATCCTGGGTCATGATGTCCGCGCCGGCGGCGAACAGCGGAATGACCGACGCCATGACCAAGGCGACGAAGGCGACGCGTGCGTCCGTCAGCCGGCGCATGATCAGGTAAATGAAAGCGGAGGCGATCAAGGCGCAGAAAATCGCGCCGGCGCGGACGCCCAGCTCCGTCGGACCAAGCAGCGAGGTGAACACGCGGATGACGACCGCCATCAGCGGAGTATTGTCGTAATAGCCCCAGTCCAAGTGGCGGGACCACTGCCAGTAGTACGCTTCATCCTGGAGCAGTTGATGCGAGGCGGCGTACCAGAGACGAAAAGCGGTGAGCACGAACAGCAAAACACACGCCGCCTTATCCAGGCGGCGTGTGCTCCAATCGAGCGGCAATGGGTTTGTTTGAGAAAGTTGTTCTGCGTTCAAAAGTTGAAAATCGTCATGTCCAGCGGCTTGTTGACGCGGATGTTCTTATAAGCTGTGACAGCGGCAAGCTTATTATAAGGATTATACACTTCCACGCGTGTGGGAATATACACTCCGGGGATAATTTGCTGCGGATTTTTATATTGATACCAGGCGATCAAATGGCCATTGCGGTCGTAATGCTCGCGTTTCACGGTAATCTTCGTCTTGGGATCGATCCAGACGACATCACGAATCGGCTCGGTCTTGATCTTCGGCAGCAATTGAAACACGTAATTCGCGCCTTCTTTGCGCAGATAGGTCGCGTTATACGCCAAAAGCAATTCCGGAGGAACCATGCCGCAATCCAGCAGCGATTGCTTCTTCCCCGGCGCATTCGTCACATCCTCAACTTTGTGGACATGGAACGTGGGGACCGACGTGAACTTCTGGTTGCCGTTGATCGTGTAGGCGATATGCGCCTTCAAAATCACGGACTCGAAGTGCAGTTTGTCGGGATAAGCATACGAGATCGCGATATTGTGAATCCGGTACGCCTGCGCGAAGTCGCCTTCGATCCGCTTCAGTTCATCCCGGTTCTCCTGAATGACTTCCGTATCCATGGCGAGTGTTTTGATCTTCGTGGAGGTCAGCGACGCGATGCTGGGAGCGGCAATCACGGGAGCGAGCGCGGTGGCGCTCAATATCAATGTCCAGAGACTGGATTTAAATGTTCGTCGGTAGTTAATCGGCATATGTCAAAACTCCTTGAGTTACCCATCTTTAAACGGCGAGAGGCGTGGAATTGTTCCCCGGGGGCCCCTCTTTAGCAACCCTACCCCGTCAGACGACAAAACCAATGAAAGGTTGCGCGAATTATTCGCGCGCTCCCCATTCGGGTACACTGAAGTAGTTATGGACAATCATGCATTACGCGTTTTAGAATTTGACGCGATCCGCCATCAATTGATGGATCTCACGGCCTGCTCGCTTGGGCGGGAGCTTGCCGAGGCGATGGAGCCTTCGGACTATCTGCTCCAGGTCAAGGCGCGCCTGGACGAGACTACTGAATGCCGGCAGATGATCGAGATCAAGGGGAACCTGCCTCTCGGCGGGATCACGGATATCCGGCCCCATCTGCGGCAGGCGGAGATCGGGTCGTCGCTCGATCCGCGCGGGCTTCTCGACATCTATTCAACGGCGGCCGGGGGCCGCGTTCTCAAGGCGTTTCTGCAAAAGATCGCTACGGACTATCCGATCATGGCGGCGCTCGCCGCGAATTTAGGCCAGTTCCCCTCGCTGGAATCGGAGATCACATCCAGCATCGGCCCCAACGGCTTAATCTTAGACTCCGCCTCGCCGGACCTCGCTCGTATTCGCAGTCGGCGCAAAGTGGCGAACCAGCGAATGCTGGAGCGGCTGAACGCGATTATCAATGGCCCCCTGCGCGCCATGCTTCAGGACCCCGTCATCGTTCAGCGCGGCGACCGGTACTGTGTCCCCGTCAAAGCCGATCACCGGGGAGCCTTCGGCGGCATCGTCCACGACACCTCCGCCTCCGGCGCAACGCTGTTTATGGAGCCGCAGTCGGTCGTGGATTACGGCAATGAACTGAAAGAGCTGGACATCAAGGAGACGCAGGAGATCGCGAAGATCTTGATGCGCCTGACGGAGAGCGTGCGGCGCATTTCGGCGCCGCTGATGGTCAGCGTCGGCATTCTCGCGCAGATCGACTTTATCTCCGCCCGCGCAAAAATGGGCATGGTCCAGAACGCGACGGCGCCAGCTTTGAACACCAACGGTTATACGCGGCTCGTTTCCGCGCGGCACCCCTTGATCGATCCGGCGATTGTCGTTCCCATCGATGTGGAGCTGGGCGGCGAGAAGAACCAGCTGCTGCTGATCACCGGACCCAACACCGGCGGTAAGACCGTCACACTCAAAACAATGGGCCTGCTGACCCTGATGGCGCAGTGTGGCCTGCATGTCCCGGCGGCGCACGCCGAGATGAATCTCTTCTATCAGATCTACGCGGACATCGGCGACGAACAGAGCCTCCAGCAATCCCTCTCCACTTTTTCCGGACACATCTCCAACATCGTAAAAATCCTAAAGACACTGCGCAAAAACGCGCTGGTGCTGTTGGACGAAGTCGGCGCCGGAACGGACCCGGGAGAAGGCGCATCGCTGGCGCGCGCAATTCTGGACCATCTGCGCGAGGCCGGCGCGCGCGTCATCGCGACCACTCATTACGGTGAGCTGAAAAGCTACGCCTTCGTGACGCCCGGCGTGCAGAACGCGAGCGTCGAGTTCGACGAAGCGACCCTCAGTCCGACGTATCGTCTGCTGCAAGGCGTACCGGGATCGTCCAACGCCTTCGCCATCGCAGGACGGCTGGGGATGCCTGAGAGCGTACTAGCCGAAGCGCGAACCGAGCTGACGGGAACCGACAGCACGGCTGATCTTTTCCGCGAACTAGAAGAAGGACGCCGCCAGGCCGTCGCGGAAGGGCGTGAAGCGGAGCGAGCGCGGATCGAATCGCAGATGCTGCGCCGCCGCTATCAAGAAGAACTCGCGAACCTCGAAAGTCTGCGGCGGGATGCGCGTCTCAAAGCCGCCGAGGAGGCGCGCGCCCTGATTAAGCGCGCGCAGGACAAGGTCGACAATATTATCGGCCAGCTGCGCCATGCGAACACCGAGGGCAAGCAGACTGAGCGGGCGCGACAGGCGATCCGAAACATCGCGGACGATCTTCAAAACGACATCGAGCGCCAGACCGAAGAGCAGATGATGACGATCATCGAGATCGTCCCAAACCGACTGCTGCGCCAGGGCGACAAAGTGCGTATTCCTTCGCTCGGCATGACGGGAGAAGTCCTGGAGGATGAGCGCGCCGGAGAATCGGGCAGCAACCTGCCTGTCCAGGTCGGCGCGATGCGCGTGAGCGTCCCCGCCTCTACCCTGCGCCTGATCGGCGAGCCGGACGAACTGCCCGTCGTAAAGATCGAACGCCAGGTCCCTCTTCCGCCCTCCCTGGCGACGTCTCCCTCCGCGCCTGAAACCCCCGCCAAACCGCCGCGTAATGGACAGCCAGAGCGCAGCGGTCCATCGGAACGCAGCGCCAGGGGCGAACGCCCCGCACGAGAACGGACGCCGAAGCCCGAACGCTCTCCAAGAACGGACCGCGCTCCCCGTCCCGAGCGAACTCCCACCGCCCGCCACAGCGCCTCCGCGCCTCCGGATCGCCCGAAGCTGCTCGATATTCATGCGGGAGACCAGCAGAATATCGCCATGCAGAAGACGATGGGCGTCACATCGCAGATCTCCCTGCTCGGCCAGCGCGCCGACGAAGCCGTACGCAACGTCGAAAAGTACATTGATGACGCCTACGCCGCCGGCCTCACCCACGCCCGCGTCGTCCACGGCAAAGGCACCGGCGCCCTGCGCCGCGCCGTGCAGGACTTCCTGAAGGATAACCCCCTCGTCGCCGAATACACAACCGCCAACGCCGACGAAGGCGGAGCAGGCGCAACTGTGGTGAAGCTGCGGGAGACGTGAGGCTAAGAAGGCCCCTCCGCCCCCACAGGATTAGGATGGCCCCTCCGCCCCAACAATTCGTGTGGGTGTTTCGCCCCTCCGCCCCAATTCTGGGGGACCAGAGTAAGAATCCCCCTGGCCCCCACAGGGGTAAAAACACATCAACGGTGACGTATCAATTTTAGTATTCGACACGCCATCATTGCTATGGTTTGCACCCCTGTGGGGGTCGGGGGACATCCTCTCCAAGTTCCCCAGAATTGGGGCGGAGGGGCC
>NZ_JBDSQY010000114.1:0-14954 GCF_039929585.1 Capsulimonas sp. | reverse complement strand
AAAACGTCCCATCACCGCGCGCCGCCGCCGTGACCAAGCTCCACACCGGCACTCCATCCCGATGCCCGGGCGCGCCGTCGGGCTTGCCGTCGGCGTCATAGACCTGCCACTCCAGCGAGCCGCCGCGCTCCCACCCCGCGCCGTCGACCCAGGCGAACAGGGTTTTGCCGTTTTTGCCGGGGATTACGATGGGGTATTTGCGCTTTCCGTTTCCCATAGGCGATACGGCGGCCTGCTTGGCGGCGGCAAGATCGGTCAGCGACGCGCGATAGACCTGTCCCGACGTCTCCCAGGCGCCGACGACGCCGGAGGCGCTTTCGGCGAGAGAGTAGCTGCTCATCGGACACGCGCCCAGCTTCCAGGGGCTCAGGATGGACGAGGCGAATTTTGCGCCCTGATCTTTGGAGACTAAGAGCGTCGTATCGCGGTTGAAGTTATTGGCGGCGGAGCGATAGAGGACATACAGAACGCCGTGGCTGTCCACGAAGGCGCGCATGCTGCAGCAGCCGCATTGCCCGGTGGCGGTAGGGTTGATCTTGGTCTCGCGACCGAATGTTCGGCCGTTGTCGATGGACCGGGCCATGTATACGCCGCCCGCCGATTCCTCTTCGCCAGCCTTGGACGCGTGCCATGTGACGAAAACGTGACCACGCAAGTCGGCGGCGATGGAGCCGCCGCCGTCAATGCCGCCGGCCCAGGTGATCAGGTCGCGCTCGGGGGTGAAGGCGTCGCCCGCATCGGTGAGACGGGCATACAGCATGGCGGTTCCGCCAGGGCCTTTGGGCGCCTTGCCGGATGCGTTCCAGACCACGTGAACGCGGTCATCCTGCCCCACGGCCAGCTGCGCGCCGCGGATCGTTCCAAGCGCGATCGCGCTTCCTGGCGCGCTGTTGACCCGAATTGGGTTGGAGAAGGGCGCATCGGCGCCGAGCTTTTTGTAGACGTAGAAGAGATCGCCATGCGCGGGATCGCCGGCGTAATAGATCAGATGAAGCACCCCATGACCATCCACAACAGCTTGGGGCTGGATGCCGCCGTTCGGCGTGCGCATGAGTGTGACTGCGGGAGAAGCAGCATGCGCGGCGACCACAGGAGCGAACAGCACCGCACACGCCAATGCCGATAGGCGCCATCGAGTCCAAAATGGCATGGAAACACAGCAATTCATTGCTCAGGTTATCACACCCCGCAACGCGTGTCAACTCATGAAAAGCATGAGCCATGTCGTGAAAAAAGGCCGCCGCGATTGCGACGGCCTCTGAGCGGTGGCGCAACTCAACGTTGATTGCTCCGGCAATCGCCGATTTTAGTTCTGTCGAAGAGGAGCGAACCAGGACTTTCGTCCATCGGTGGAGTTGGGATCGTCGGTGCGTGAGACGGAATCGAACTTCATCCACTTGACATGTCCATCGGCAAACGCATAGTTGCCGCCATCGGTATGCCGCTTCAGGGCGTTCAGCTGGATGTCGGGGTGCGCGATGGCCCAATCGTAATCGCCGGCGGAGACTTCGCGCGGAGTATCGGGAGCAGACCACTCCAGGAAATAGATACAGCTAGAGGGAGCGGCGATCGCACTTGTACGGCTTCCCGCATTCCAGGTCCCATTCCATACTTGGTCGGTGCGCAAGATATCGGCGTTGAAGACATAGCTCTGATGATCGAGCGGACCGATCTTAGATTGTGATACTTCCGAAGGACACCCTAATAACTGACTGCTCTTGATGTATGGAAAGAGCGCCGGCCACCAGGTGATCTGAGAAGCGCTCTGCGCTACGCCCCAGTCGGTTGAGCCGATGGGAAAAAAGAACGGCACGGTCCGCTCGTCGTTGTCCTGCTCGTACTGCATGGCGGCCAGGCCGATCTGCTTCATGTTACTGGCGCAGCTGGTTTGACGCGCCTTTTCCCGCGCTTTCGCGAAAACAGGGAAGAGAATCGCGGCAAGAATTGCAATAATCGCAATAACAACTAACAGTTCGATCAGAGTGAACGCCTCTCTGGCGTTGCGGGAACGGGATGTCAGCATATTAGTCTCCTTATACAGAATGGACTTGACGCTTTGAAATATAGCGAATATATCCTAGGGTGATATGGTATCAAAAGCGATAAACACCACTGAAAGAATTATACACTAGAGTATTAATCGTGTCAAGAACTATTTTCGTGGGTTGGAAAGTCGAGCGGCGATGAAGTCTTCGGTGGCCTTGCTGTGGCGGCGAACGTCGGCGGGGATGAGATCCGCCGCCAGGCAGATGGATTGGGCCGGCGTTTCATCCGAGACCAGACGCTGGCGGATCCGATCGGCCGCGATACGGCCCATCTCCACGGACCGCTGGATCAGGCGGTGCGTGTTACGCGCGAGGGGCTGAACGCGCGCGTCCAGATCGTAGAAGCTGAGCAGGGCGAGCTCGCCGGGGACGGAAACGCCGAGGTTGACGCAGACTTCCAGGATCATTCCAAGCAGCGCATACTGCTGGCACGCAATCGCCGTCACTCGGACTCGCTCCGGCGCGCTCAGCAATTCGATCAGATTCGTCTCTACCTGCTCGTAATACTGCTCCCACGGCACGTCCCAGACGATACGCCGCACCCAGCGCTCCGGGTCCGGCACGCCCGCCTCATGGCGCATGAACTGCTGGTAGCCCGCATATCGATCCGTGACGGAAGAAAGCGTCGTCTGGTCTTCCATGAAAAAGGCGATGCGGCTGTGGCCCAGCGTATGCAGATGCCGAAGGCCCATCACCATGGAGGCGAAGTTGTCGGACATCACCACATCGGCGTCGATCCCTTGAGGAATACGGTCCACAAACACAAGGGGCATGGAAGCGGCGATTTTACGCAGCAGGGGCGTATTTTCCGGCGCGGAGATCGGGTAACAGATTACGGCGCCGCATTCCGACGACGCCGCCTCCAAGCATTTCGCCTCTTCCTGGATACTGGCGTTGGTATTGTAGTGGATAAACTGAAAGCCTTCGGTAAGGCTCGATTCGATCCCGGCGAGATATCCGCCCTGCGGAAGCTCCATAAAGCCGGTAAACACCAAACCGACCTTCGTGTCGGGCTGAGCCGAGCGGTCGGCGACCACGGTTCCAACCTTGGGCTTTCGCACAACCCAGCCTTCGCGCTGAAGCTCCGAGAGCGCCTGATGGACCGTCATATGGCTGACATTCCATTGCAGCGCCATGTCGCTCTCCGACGGGATACGCGCCCCCGGCGACAGCTCGCCCTTACGGATGGCGCTCCGAATGGATGAAGCGATCGCGACCCAGCGTTTTTCTTTCATGAAACGAAGCGGCTCTTTCCCGTGCTCTGAATAACCAATTCCGCAAGACATTTGTCGATAACAAAATTGCGTATATTCCCATTATACCAGTGATGGAAAGAGACGCCCACGCCGCAGGCCGAACATGTTTGCGTGATCTTAAGAAGACAAATCTCAAAAATGGGAATACACTATCATTATCCACGCCGCCGCTGGCGTGATATTGCATAATCGCATGAGACTGGAACGATCTGGATGGTGAAACTTTATACTTGGAGCCCGACGACGCCGGCGACGATCCTGGAGCACACGGTGGCGCCGGATGTCGGGCACTCTTCCCTGGAAGTGATCGGCGAGGATGGGAAAACACGGGCCTACGCCAGCTTTTGGCCGGAGCGGGATTCGCTGCTTGGAAAAATCACCGGCATTTGGAAACCGCGCCCATCGCGCTATCCGGACAGCTACACCACGGAGACCGATCCTGAAGGCGCATACATGCAGCGCGAGGCGGAGTATGAGGATACATTCGAAGGACTGGACGAAGACTCCATCGTTCGAATGTGGGACAAGCTGAAAAAGACCGAGTATCACTTTCTGAAGTGGAATTGCAGTAATGTCTGCAAACTGCTCCTGCTGAGCTCCGTCAACCCCGGCGTGCGTCCCACTCTGGAGCAGGCGCTGCAAACGAGCCCAGAGGACTTCAAACACGCGGAGGGCGCGGGCGATCTACTGGCGACACTCGCGCACCTTTCCGCCTCGTCGTTTATCGAGTGCAGTCCGCCGGACCTGCGAAAGCTCTCGGAAGCATACGCCTCCGCCCGCGCCGCGCTGGACAAATCAGCTGTGGGCGGTTGAGCGGGGATGCATCGGGATACACTGAACGTATCCCAGCTCCAAGGAATCCCAGAGCCATGCCATCCTCCATCAGCACGCAGTCGCCCACGCAGTCCTCGGACCCCATCAGCCAGAATATCGACGCCGTTGTCGCGCTGCACGCCCTCGCCGAACAACAGGTCGATCCGCACCAGCGCGGCGTCGAATCGCTCACCTCGTGGCTCGGACGCCCGCAGTTCTTCTATGGGATCCTCGTCGGCGTCAGCCTCTGGATGATCGCGAATACGATCGCCTACCGATCTCATTGGGCCGAGCGTGACGATCCCCCTTTCTTCTGGCTTCAGGGGATCGTCGGTCTCTGCGCGCTGCTCATGACAACCGTGGTCTTGATCACCCAAAACCGCCAGGGCAAGCTCGCCGAACGGCGCGAGCAGCTCGATCTTCAGATGAGCCTGCTTACCGAACAGCGCACCGCCAAGATCATCGATCTTCTGGAGGAGCTGCGCCGGGATATGCCGAGCGTCCATAACCGGGTCGATCCGGAAGCCGAGGCGCTGATCAAAACCGTCGATCCCCAGGAAGTGCTCGCCGCGCTGGAGACAAGGCTGGAGGAGACGATGGAAACGGCGGCCGCCGCGCAGATCGTCACGGATGAGATCGACGAAGCAGCCATCGAAACCGAACAGCGCATCCGGCTCGCGCAGCAAGAGAAGAAGTCATAGCTCTTGCGCCGATCAAGCCCGCGCCGCTTCGAACTGCTCTAGAGCCTCCAGCGCATGAGCCGCATACATCAGGGCTGGGCCGCCGCCCATGGACACCGCAACGCCGATCGTCTCCCCAATCTCCTCGGCGCTCGCTCCGTGCGCCAGGGCCTCGTGCGTGTGGAACGTAATACAGCCGTCGCACCGGGAAGCGATCCCGATTCCCAGCGCCATCAGTTCTTTCTGCTTCTCGCTCAGGGCGCCGGCTTTCATGCTTTCTTGATGAAGCTGACCGAAGCCTTTCATGGTTCCGGGGATACGGCCGCGCAGGCGGCCGATCAGCCCCTGGAGATGCGTTCGATATTCGGGATAATTCGTCGTCATTTTATTTTCCTTTTTCGCGATCTTAATTATTTGCCGGCGGCCGCACTGGAGACGCGATTCCAGGGCAGCAATTTCAAGAACGACATCATCGGGCAGATACCCAGCGTTCCGGTCAGCGCAAGCATGAAACCAACAGCGGCGCTTAAGCCGAAGAAGGCCCGATGCACCGTAAATCCAAGGATCGAGAAGCCAAAGACCAGCCGTCCCGCCGCGATGCGCACCTGCCGCTCCAGCGGGATCACCGCGCTCTGTTTGACGGTGGGAAGCCCGGCGCGCTCCCAGGCCGCAAATCCACCTGTCACATCGGCGATATTGTCCATGCCCAGCGCCCGAAGCCGCTCCGCCGCCATGGCGCTGCGGCCTCCAGATTGGCACATCACCAGGACCGGACGATCCGAGGGAATCTCCCCCACGCGCCGCTCCAAATCCGCCAGAGGGATACAAACCGCCGGAGCCGCATGCCCGGCGGCAAACTCGTCGAAGCTGCGCACATCGAGCAAAAAGGCGCCGTCACACGCGCAAGCATCCCCCGGCGTCATCGCCGATGGGAGGCGTTGTTTTTGGTCAAAGTTCGTCATAATTACTTCTTCCATCTTAATAATAGCAACATAGATATGTCACTATATTCAAGCTAATCCAAATGCCCGCTATCGCATTTGGTGTTCGCGTATGCAGTCCAGCAGCAGCAGAACACTTCGGTCCGCGATGTCGTACAGCATGTAGTTGCCGTCGCGCCGCGACAGGAGTATTCCCTGATCCTTGAGGATACGCAATTGCTGGCTGACCAGCGCCTGGCTCACGCCGGACGCCTCCGTGATCTGCGTCACAGTGCAGGGCTGCCCCTCAAGCCGCAGAAAGTCCAGGATCCGCAGGCGCGTCGGATGCGCCGCATTGCGGATAATCGGCGCGACCCGCTCCAGCGTCTCCATATCGATCAACTCTTGTGTCCGGCTCTCCATAACAATATAGATATACCACTATATTGATCAAATGTCAATAAATTTTAGGGTTGACAATTCTTTTCCTAATATGCAATAGTTCAATAATATTGAAATACGGAAATAACGGAGTATGGAGCAATCCCAATGGCGAGACCTTTCCACCACCCGGCTGCCGAGGACGTGACGATCGACGGCATTTTGTACGCGCTTTCCGACCCGTCGCGCCGCGACATCTTGTTCAATCTGATGGGATGCGACGGCATGAACTGCGGCCAGGCCTGCGAGGGCCTGCCGCCTTCGACCGTCTCGTATCACTTCACGATCCTGCGTGAAGCGGGCCTGATCCATTCAGAAAAGAAGGGCGTACAAGTCGTGAACACCGCGCGTAAGGTGGAGATCGATGAGCACTTTCCCGGCCTGCTGCACAGCATTTTCCAGCACCACAAGAAAGAGCAGAAATGAACTTTGCGTTATTTGCGCTCGCCGTCGCGGCCTTCGGGATCGGGACGACCGAGTTTGTGATTATGGGCCTGCTGCCCGATGTCGCGCGTGATCTGCGCATTTCGATCCCAACTGCGGGAATGCTGGTCGCCGGCTACGCCCTCGGCGTCGCAATCGGCGCGCCGATCATGGCGCTGCTCACTTCCCGACTCCCGCGCAAGCGGGCGCTGCTGATCCTTATGGGCATCTTCGTCCTCGGAAATCTCCTGTGCGCCGTCTCGGGTAACTATACGCTGCTGATGGGAGCGCGGATCATCACGGCGCTCTGCCACGGCGCGTTCTTTGGGATCGGCTCGGTCACGGCTGCGGATCTGGCTCCCGAAGGCAAAAAAGCCTCGGCAGTCGCCATGATGTTCGCCGGTCTTACACTCGCCAACGTGCTGGGCGTTCCGATGGGAACCGCGCTGGGGCAGGCGGAGGGCTGGCGCGCCACCTTCTGGGCCGTTTCCGGAATCGGCGTGATCGCGTTTGTAGCCCTGTGGCGGCTGCTTCCCAATCATCTCCATGCCGAAAAAGCGAACCTTACACGGGAGCTTCAGGCGATACGCTCCGGCCGCGTCTGGGTATCACTGTCCATGACGGTTCTGTTCAGCGCCTCCATGTTCGCGCTCTTCACCTACATCGCGCCGATTCTGCAGACCATCACGCACGTTTCGCCCCATGGGGTCAGTCTCACGCTGCTTCTGATCGGCGTGGGAATGACGATCGGGAACTTCGCCGGCGGCAGGCTCGCCGACCAGAGATTGGGGGCGACGCTCTTAGGGACGACCGCCGTCATCGGCTTGCTGATGATGATCTTCTACTGGGTCAGCGGCTCGGTCGTCCCCACCGAGATCACGCTGTTCGTTTGGGGCGCGGTGTGCTTCGCTTCGGCGTCGTCCCTTCAGCTCAACGCGATGACGACTGGCGCCGCCGCCCCAAGTCTGATCGCCACGATGAACATCGGCGCCTTCAATCTTGGAAACGCCCTGGGCGCATGGATCGGCGGCTTGGCGGTCGCCTCCAGTCTGGGCCTGCACGGCGTCCCGCTGGCCGGCAGCGCGATTTCCGTCATCGCCTTGGTCGTCACGGGGTCATTCTTATGGCGGGCAAAGCCGCGCGAAGCAAAAGCGGCGGCGATCCCGGTCGGCGAAATCTAAATCATCACAATTGGATGATTCGCGTCCCCATTGAATTGCGATGAGGAAGAGTCAATCGTTTCCATATTGATTTCCGAAGGGTGGCGTGTTATGATAGCGAACAGTACATTAAGTTCGCTCTCATCGCACGCCGCCACTATGAAAACACAAACACTCATTTCCACACTTTGCGTCCTTGTGGGCGCCACGATCGCCACTCCGATAGCATTCGCGTCTCCGGATCGCAAAACCCCGCCGGCCGCCACACTTCCCGGCGCCACCGCCGATCCGGATATCGCGGTGTTTGACGGCGTTTATTACCTCTATCCCACGACCGATGGATTTGAAGGCTGGAGTTCCACGTCATTCAGCGCCTGGTCCTCCCGAGATCTGAAAAACTGGAAGAATGTGGGGGTGATCCTCGATCTTCCACGCGATCTGACGTGGGCAAAATCACGCGCCTGGGCGCCCGCCATCGCCCGCAAGGACGGCAAATTCTATTTCTATTTTTGCGCCGACGCCAACATCGGCGTCGCGGTCTCCGATCGTCCCGAAGGGCCGTTCCACGACGCGCTGGGCAAGCCTCTGGTCGTCAGAGGGGCTTATGCCGGGCAAACGATCGATCCGATGGTCTTTGTGGATGACGACGGCGCCGCTTATTTGTACTTCGGCCAGGGTCATTGTTACGCCGTAAAACTTAGCGCAGACATGATCTCCTTCGATCCAGCCCAGATCAAAGAAATCACACCGCCCGGTTATAACGAAGGCTCGTTCGTCCTAAAACGAAAAGGCGTCTACTATCTGATGTGGTCGGAATTCGATACACGCGATCCGCGCTACTCCGTCGCTTACGCCACGTCTTCCTCCCCGCTCGGGCCGTTTACCAAGGCCGACAACAACCCGATCCTCCAGCGCAAGGGATTGGTTCTGGGCGCGGGACATCACTCGGTCCTACAGATACCAGGGAAGGACGAGTGGGTGATCGCTTATCATCGCTTCCAAATTCCAGACGGCAACGGCTTCAATCGAGAAACCTGCCTCTCGCCCATGACGTTCGGCCGCAAGGGAGAAATTCTGCCCGTGGACGTTTTCAAGACAGTACGGGCGCGCCGAATAAAGTGAATATCGCTTGACTAATATACCCCCAAGGGGTATATTAGTTTTATGATGGACACAAAAATCCCAGAAGAAACCGTCGTCAGCACGCTGGACATTCAGGGCATGCACTGCGCGTCGTGCGTGGGGCGTATCGAGCGGATGCTGGGCAAAGTCCCGGGGGTGGAGCACGCCGACGTCAACCTCGCCACGAACCGGGCGCGTGTCACCTACGATCCCGGACAGGCGACGATGGACGCGATGGTCGCCGCCGTGGAAAAGGCGGGCTTCGGCGCATCGCCGGTCACATCCAAGCGGCCGCAAGTCGAGGACGTCCCCAAGCGCGACGCCGCGCTGGTGAATCTCATCGGGTCGGCGGTTCTGACTTTGCCGGTGCTGGTTCTCTCGATGACGGGCATGACGGCGCCCTCGATGGAGAAGATGGGGCAGACGCCATGGATGCTGTGGACGTTCGCCCTGTTGACGGCAATTGTCGTCTTTGGGTTCGGACGGCAGTTCTTTGCCGGCGCGTGGAGCGCCCTTCGACATGGCGGGGCGTCCACGATGGATACGCTCGTCGCGATCGGCTCCAGCGCCGCCTATTTTTATAGCCTCGCCGAACTCTTCACCGCCGGTCATCCCCAAACTTATTTTGAAACGAGCGCGACGATCGTCACGCTGATCCTGATGGGTCGATGGCTGGAAGGGCGGGCGCGGCGGCGGGCGACGGACGCCATCCGCTCGCTCGCGGCCCTCGCGCCGAAGACAGCGTATCTGGTGGGAAGCGACGGATCCGAACGAGAAATCCCCTTGGACCAGATCCAGCCCGGCGACGTGCTGCGCGTGCGTCCGGGTGAAAAGATCGCCGTGGATGGCGTCGTCACCGAAGGCAATTCTTCCATTGATGAAGCGATGCTGACGGGTGAAAGTATGCCGGTGGACAAGGCGACGGGGGACTCCGTGATCGGCGGGACGATCAATGTCGCCGGCTCTTTGCTTTACCAGGCGACCGCGACCGGAGACGCAACGGTGCTGGCGCAAATGGTCCGAATGGTGGAGGAGGCGCAGGGCAGCAAGGCCCCCGTGCAGCGTCTCGCCGACTCGGTGTCGGCAGTCTTCGTGCCCGCTGTTTTGGGGATCGCGCTGCTGACATTTCTCGTCTGGTTCTTCGCGCTGCATGCTGGCGTCGCGGGCGCCCTCGCCCCGGCGGTCGCCGTTCTGGTGATCGCCTGCCCCTGCGCGCTGGGCCTCGCGACGCCCACGGCGATCATGGTCGGAACCGGGCGCGGCGCGACGCTCGGCGTGCTGATCAAGAACGGAGAAGCGCTGGAGCGAGCGCATCAGATCGGACGCGTCGTGTTCGACAAGACGGGAACGGTCACCGAGGGGCGCCCCGTCGTGACGGACATCGTGATCTACGGCGATTGGAAGCGTGGCGAGATGCTGAACCTCGCCGCCGCCGCCGAGCGTCCCTCCGAGCACCCGCTGGCGCGGGCGATTGTCGCGCAGGCGGACGCCGAGGGCTTACCGGGAACGTCGCGGGAGTTTATCAGTCTGCCGGGGCTGGGCGTGCGCGCGACTGTCGATGGCCGAGCTGTTCTCGTCGGTACGGTGGGATTGTTTGAAGAATCCGGCGTCCCTCTGCGGGACGATGTAACGGGCGATCTGGCGCGTTTGGAAGCCGAAGGCAAGACCGCGATGCTGGTCGCGGTGGACGGAGGCGTGGCTGGGATCGTTGCGGTGGCGGACACCGTGCGGCCGGGCGCAAAAGAAGCGCTGGCGCGGCTCGCGTCGATGGGGATCTCCGTCGCCCTGCTGACCGGGGACAGTCCGCGCGTCGCGCAGGCGGTTGCGAGCGAACTCGGAATCGCCGACGTGCGCGCCGGCGTCCGGCCCGACGGCAAGGTGGCCGCGCTGCGCGAGTGGCGCGCGGACGGCGATCGCCCCATCGCCATGGTCGGTGACGGAGTGAATGACGCCCCCGCCCTCGCTCAGGCGGACCTTGGAATCGCGATGGGACGCGCGGCGGACGCCGCGATGGAGGCGGCGGACGTCACCCTGCTGCGCGCCGATCTGAACGGGGTCGCCGACGCCATCGCTCTGTCGCGGACCACGATGAAGATCATCCGCCAGAATCTTTTCTGGGCCTTTATCTTCAATATCGTCGGCATTCCCATGGCCGCCTTCGGCCTGCTCAGCCCCATGATCGCCGCCCTCGCGATGGCCTTCAGCAGCGTCACCGTCGTCACCAACTCCCTGCGCCTGAAAACGATCCGCCTGCGATAGTTAAGCATTCTCGAAAAAAAACATTCCCAGAATGCGCTGGGTTCATGCGATCTTCACTTTTCCGCTGTAAACTATCATCAAGAATCACTTGCACAGCGAAGGATTTACAGCAATGGGAGCATGTCTGCCCAGTATTTCCGTATTGAAGTAAGAGATCTTTCGTTTTCGCCAGAAAGGCCACTATGAACCAGCGCGCAATCCAGCGGGGATTTACTCTGATCGAGCTCCTCGTCGTCATAGCCATCATCGCGATTCTCGCCGCGATCCTCTTCCCCGTCTTTGCCAAGGCCCGCGAAAAGGCGCGCCAGATCAGCTGTTTATCCAACGAGAAGCAGATCGGGCTCGCGATTTTGCAGTATTCCCAGGACAGCGACGAGCGGATGCCCTGCGGGACACAGATCCCCGTTGGCGGCGACTATACTCTCGACGGGATCGGCTGGGCGGGGCAGGTCTATCCTTACGTGAAGAGCACTGCCGTTTTCAAGTGCCCGGACGATTCCACCTCAGGGTCGAGCGCGGCGCCGATCACCTACCCTATCTCGTATTCGATGAGCCTGCAAGTCACGCGCAGCGGGCTGTCCGATTTTACCAGTGATTCGAAGTCTGTCATGCTGTTTGAAACCGTGGGCAGCACGGCGAATATCCTGGCCGTGGGGGACGGCGTGAACGGCGACAACACATCGCCGGCCGCCGACGGCAACCCCGAAGGCTTCAACGGCGTCGGACGGTTCGCGACCGGCGTTATGTCGGGCGCGGACCCCTCAGAAGTGGGAAACACAAACCATTTTTACGACACCAAGACCGGACGCCACACAGACGCCTCTAACTTCCTAATGGCCGACGGCCACGCCAAATGGATCCGCCCCACGGCGGTCTCCACCGGCGGCGACGGCTCGAACGGTGACTGCAACACGTTCACCAGCGGAACCTACGCAGGAGCCGCCGCGTCCGCCGACTGCTCTGCGTCCGGCCTCGCCGCGACGTTCAGCGTCCACTAAAACCCACTCGCTCCAATCCTCTCGAAATCCCATCTCCGCAGTCGCAGAGATGGGATTTCGGCCATCATGCCTTCGCGTTTAAGATCCCCCACCCTCGTGAATACTGGAACCAAGCGCGCCGCGCCGGCGCTTCACAGTTTATCCAAGGAGTTTCCTCAATGACCGAACAGAAATTGATGCTCGATCCCAAAACCACGGCCCTGGTGCTGATCGACCTGCAAAAGGGGATCGTCAGCCGCAACGTCGCCCCGCACACGGCGTCAGAGGTTGTCGCCCGCAGCGCCCAGATGGCGGAGCGTTTCCGCGCCCTGGAGTCGACGGTCGTCCTGGTCCACGTTTCCTTCAGCCTCGACGGTCGGGACCGCTTGACGGCGCCCGTGGACGAGCCGATGGCCGGCGCCTCACCGCCCCCTGGGTGGGATGAGATTGTCCCTGAAATCGGCCCGCAGAGCGGCGACTTAGTGGTGGTCAAGCATCAGTGGGGAGCGTTCTATGAGACGGGCCTGGACTTGCAGCTGCGCCGGCGCGGCGTCCAGACCATTGTGCTCGGCGGACTCGTCACGAACTTCGGCGTGGAATCGACGGCGCGAGACGCCTACGAGCGCGGCTACGCCGTCGTCCTCGCCGAGGACGCCATGGCGAGCTCAACCGCCGAAGCGCACGCGTTCGCCGTTCAATCCGTCTTCCCCAGGCTGGGACGCGTCCGCTCCGTCGCAAGCATCTTAGATGCTTTGAAATAAGCCACGCAAAATTCGGAGACAGGCGGCCGCGCGGATGAATTGGAATGCCCTACACTCATGGATTACCGAAGTCCCATCGCACGCCGGATCGCACTCTGCCTCGCGCTCGCGTGCGTAGCCGCCCTGGCTTTCTTCGTGCATCGCTCAACTCGGCGGCATGGCGTCCAAATACCGAATGCCTCCACGGCAGCCGTCGCAAGCGCCGGCGACGCCGCGCTGCCAATCGATCTCACCCGAGACCAATTGACGCAAAGCATTCTCGATGGGCTGCGCAAACCAGTCATGGGACGCATGCCGTCTCTAGGCGATGTCGCCCGCGTGGCGGACCAGTGTGGACCGATCATCGCCGAGGCGACGCTTCAGCCGGAGACGCAGGCCGGACTCGATCAGATGGCCCAGGACGAAGGGATTACGCGGGAGGACGCACGCGAGAGATGGGTGCATTTGCAGGAGGCGGACCTTCTGCTGGAATCCGGCGGAGACCCGGACGCCCTTTCGGGCGCAGGTGCGGCGGGCGTGGCGCAGTGGATGCCGGGTAAGGGCGGACACGGCGTTTTCCCGACCGATCTGCCGGCGTCTCGACGTTTGACAAGCAGTATCGATACGCTGAAGCGGCGCATCGCCTGGGTAGAGTATTGGAGCCAGACTCCCGAGAACGCCAGAGCGCCGGCGCCGGCTTCTGTAGGACCGGCTCTCACGTCGGCGCAAGCCGCCGCCCAGCTTCCCGTATTGCGCGCACGCCTCACGGCGCTTCGAGAACAGCGCCGGCGCCTGGACCCACGCTACGATCCACGCCGGGCGATCTTCGCGCAGACAAACTATTTGCTGAACCTTTACCCTCGCTTTCCCGGCGGCGATTGGCTCTTTCAAGCCTATCATGGCGGCGAGGCGGGAGTTCAGCGGACCCTGAAAAAGTATCTTGCCTCCGAGTGGCCAGGGTCAGCAGCAGCGGCGATCCGTTATGGGGATGCGGGATCCCGGCTGAGTTTCGAGCAGGTCTATCTGACGAGCGAACCACGGCGTCACGCAGCCGCATTTTCTTATCTCTATGGGCGTGGCGACGACCACCGGCACTACTGGTGGAAGCTGCGCGCGGCCCAGGAGGCCATTGCATTGTATCGGCGCGACCCGGCCGAGTTTAGGCGGCAATGGGAGGCGCTGATGCCGGGCCGATCCACCGACGCTCTCTGGTATGGCGCGACGCTGGCGATCCCGAACACAGCGGCGCTCACGGCCGCCACGGAGCGCGGCGAACTCACATCTCTCAGCGGCGTACCGGGCGTCGTACTCTCCCGACCAGCGCAGCCCATCGTGGCTCGGCCGGAGGCGCGGGGAGCGCTGGCCCTGGTCGCAGGCGTCTATCAGCACGTTGGAGGAAATCTTCCGTTAACGCTGGGAGACGCGGCGCTCTCGCAGCAAGACGCCGTGTGGCTGGCGGCGAATGCGCCCAGTCCCGCTCAGGCGGGGCCGCCGGAACCGGACATACGGCCAGGCGGCGGGCCACTCGCGAACTTCAATGCACATACGACTGGAGTGGTCTTCGACCTGGAGCGTCCTTCGGACAGAAACGCGCGCAAGATTTTGGAATACGCGCTGGGTTATTGGAAAGACCGTCAGGTCCTCTGGTGGAAAGAAGAGCGGGACGACGGCGTCCGCCGTTACCACGTCGCACCGAACCCAGCGTATCGGCTGGCGCTGGCGCGGATCGGCGCGACGGGAGCGATTCCGGCGACGCCGGGCTTGTAAACGCCGGCGCGCAAAAAAGCCGCTCTCCCTAGGAAGAGCGGCTTGAAGCACGATACAACGGACGGTGTTACGCCGCCTTGAGCATTTTCAGCTTCGTGGGCGATTCGTGCGAGGATTCGATCTTGAAGCCCTGAACGGTCTGAGACAATGTGTCCGCCACGGAAACAAGATCGCTGGAGCTTTCCATCAGGTTCTCGGCGGCGCTGGCCTGCTGACCGCTCATCGCCGCCACGCTCTGGATCGACGCCGAGACTTGCTCCGCCGATGCGCTCATCTCTTCCGCAGCCGCCGAGCTCTCCTCCACCACCGCCGCAACTCCATCGATCTCCGCGCTGATCCGGTTCGATTCCG